>DASWER010000050.1:0-15218 GCA_036394655.1 Burkholderiales bacterium | reverse complement strand
CGAGTTCCTGCTGCAAAAAGCGCTGCCGCGCCTTGCAAAAGGCGTGCGCGTGCATTTCCACGATATTTTCCTGCCCGATCCTTACCCGCTCGCCTGGGCATGGCGCCGCTATAACGAGCAGCAGGCCGTCGCGCCGCTGATCGGCAACGGCTACGCCGTGGAGTTTTCCAGCCACCAGGTGCGCCAGATGAACGGCGTGCTGGCGCGGCTGCCGCTGAAGGCGGGCGCGATCGAGTCGAGCCTGTGGCTGACCAAGCTATAGACGTCCAGCCGATCGTCGAATGGCTCGACGCGGGCGCCCCGCCCACGCAGCGGCCGCAGGACGTGTTGCAGCACTTGTGCCGGCGGCTGCTAGAGCTCGGCATGTCGCTCCACCGGGTCGCGGTATTCGTGCGCACGCTGCATCCCAATGTCGCCGGCCGCGGCTTCATCTGGACCGAGCGCAGCAACCTGGTCGAGATCACCTCGGCGCCCATCGGCATCGAGATCACCGACCAGTACCTGAAAAGCCCGATACGCGTGGTGTATACGCAGCACATCGAGATCCGGCGGCGCATCGGCGAGCCGGGCGCGGCGCTCGACTTCCCGATTCTCGAGGAGCTCGCCGCCGAAGGCGTTACCGACTTCCTCGCGCTGCCGGTGCGCTTCATCAATGGCGATGTCCATGCCGCGAGCTTCGCCACCCGGCGGCCAGGCGGCTTCACCGACGCGCAGGTCGAGGCGTTGCGGCGCATCATGCCGCCCTTCTCGCGCGTCGCCGAGATCTACTCATGGCGGCGCGTCGCCCACAATATCCTCGACGCGTACCTCGGCGAGCAGACCGGCGAGAAGGTGCTCGCCGGCCACATCCGCCGGGGAGACGGCGAGGACATCCACGCGGTGATCTGGTTCTGCGACCTGCGCGACTCCACGCCACTCGCCGACTCGATGAGCCGCGCCGACTTCCTGCGCCTGCTCAACGAGTTCTTCGAATGCATCCTCGGACCGGTGCTCGAGCAGAAGGGCGAGGTGCTGCGCTTCATCGGCGACGCCGCGCTCGCGATCTTCCCGGTCCCGAACGGTGACCGCCAGGAGCGCGCGGAGGCCTCCCGCCGGGCCGTGGAGGCGGCAGGGCAGGCGATCGAGCGGATGGCGGCCTTGAACGCGAAGCGCGACCGGCCGCTTGGCTTTGGCATCGGGCTGCACCTTGGGCATGTCCTGTACGGCAACATTGGCACACCGACGCGCATCGAGTTCACCGTGATCGGCGCGGCGGCCAACGAGGCGGCTCGCATCGAGAGCCTGTGCAAGACGCTGGAGGTGCCCCTGCTCCTTTCCGAGCCGGTGGCGCGGCACGTCCCCGGCTGCACCAGCCTGGGCCGGCACCGCCTTCGGGGCGTCGGCGAGCCCATCGAGCTTTTCACGTGGACTGCAAAGCCCCCGCCTCCTGACTAGAAAAATTTTCAGCATGACGCGGGAAGGGTCGTCGCACTTACGCGCCATTTAGGTGTAAATTCCCCGCACCTCCAGCATGGCGATTCCGAGTCCTGTGCGCGACGAAGCAGCAACCGAAGCGCCGGTGCGTTCCTCCTCCTCCCTCCTCGAGCTGCTTTCCGACTGGTATTGGGAGCAGGACGCCGAATTCCGCTTTACCGTCGTCTCGAGCAGGCGTCCGGACAAGTCCGGCGACCCGTTTCCCTACGTCGGGCGCAAGCACTGGGACCAGCCGGCGCTCAACCTCACCGATGCCGACTGGGAGCGCCACCGCGCGCAGCTCCAATGGCACCAGCCGTTTCGCGATTTCGAGGTGCAGCACGCCACCGAGGACGGCCGCGTCGTCTGGGTCTCGCTATCCGGCGAGCCCCTGTTCGACGACAGCGGCGTCTTCACCGGCTATCGCGGCATCGGCCGCGACATCAGCGAGCAGAAGCGCAGCGAGGAGCTGCGCCAGCTCGAGCATTCGATCGCGCGCAGCCTGGCCCATGCGCAGACCACCGCCGAAGGCCTGCGCGCGGCGCTGCGCATCATCTGCGACGTCGAGGGCTGGGACTCCGGGCGCTGCTACCGCGTCGACGAGGCGACCGGAGACGTGACCTACGCGCAGGGCTGGTTCACGCGCGAGTCCGAGATCGAGCAGCTGTTGCGCGGCTCGCGCGTGCTGTGGGAAGCGGGCCGGCCGGTATGGTCGACCGACCTGCCGCGGCCCGCGGGCACGGTAGCGCGCCCGACCGGCAAAGGCGGCCGCTTCGCCACCTTTGCGCTTCCCGTGGTCTCGCAAAGCCGCACCATCGCCATGCTGACGTTCTCGGGCCACACCACGCGCGAGCCCGACCAGAGCTTCGTCGATGCGGCGCCGGCGATCGGCAGCCTGTTCGGCCAGTTCCTGCAGAGGAAGGACGCCGAGGATGCGCTGCGCGAGAGCGAAGCGCGTTTTCGCAGCCTGACGCAGCTCTCGAGCGACTTCTTCTGGGAGTGCGACCCGCAGCACCGGATGTCGAGCCTGGTGCACGGGCCGAGCACTTCCGCGGCCACCGTCGCCTACGGCCTGGTCGGCAAGACGCCGTGGGAGATTCCCTCGATCCGGCCCGACGACGCCGGATGGCAGGCGCACCGCGCCAGCCTCGAGAGCCGGCTGCCGTTCCGCGACTTCGAGATCGCGCGGCCGCTGGCGGACGGCGGCACGCGCTTCTTCGCCATCAGCGGCCAGCCGCGCTACGACGCGCAGGGCGCCTTCCTCGGCTACCGCGGCGTCGGGCGCGACGTCACCGAGATCGCGCTCGCGCGCGAGCGCATCGCCTCGCTCGCCTACAGCGACCCGCTCACCGGGCTCGCCAACCGCGTCAGCCTCGCGCCGGCGCTCGACCAGGCGATCGAGCGCTGCAAGCGCCACGGCGCGAAGATCGCCGGCGTGTTCGTCGACCTCGACGGCTTCAAGCAGATCAACGACCGGCACGGCCACGCCGCCGGCGACGCGTTCCTGGTCGAAGTGGCGCAGCGGCTGCGGCGCCATGTGCGCGCGAGCGACCTGGTGGCGCGCCTGGGCGGCGACGAATTCTTCGTCATGCTCGAGGGCGTGCAGGACATGGTCGGCGTCGAGCGCGTGGTGGTGAAGCTGGTCGATGCGCTGCGCAAGCCCTACACCGGCATCGGCGAGGCGCAGCGGCGCATCTCGGCGACGCTCGGCGTCAGCCTGTTCCCCGACGACGCGCCGGATGCATCGACCCTGATCCAGCACGCCGACGAGGCGATGTACACCGCCAAGCAGGCCGGCAAGAACGCCTACTGCCTCTACTCGACCGGCCGCAAGCCCGCGCCCATGCCGCCCGGCGACGCCGCCGATGCGGCGATTCGATCCGCCGATCCGTTCACGGGAGCAGCGCGCCCGGAGTAGTCAGTGGTCCTTGACGATGTGCTCGAGGCGCTTGAGGAAGTCGAGCTCCATCAGCGGCTTGACGATGTAGTCGTTGGCGCCGATCTCTCTCGCGCGCGCGGCGTCGCGATCGCGCGAGAAGCTGGTCACCATGATCACCGGCAGCAGGCGCATGCGCGCATCGCCGCGGATGCGCCGCAGCACCTCGAAGCCGTCGATCTTCGGCAGCATGATGTCGAGCAGCACCAGCGTGGGCAGCGGATCCTTGCCGAGGATCGCGAGCGCGGCGGCGCCATCGCCGGCGTGCTGCACGCTGTAGCCGGCGCGCTCGAGCCAGTGCGTGGTGAGATTGACGAGGTCGGCGTCGTCCTCGACGATCAGGACGCGGCTCACCGGTACATGATCTTCTTGGTGACCGAGGCGATCAGCATGCCGAAGGTGCCGATGCCGGCGGCGGCGCACACCACCGAGATGAGCCGCGCGAGCGGCGAGTGTGGCGCGAGGTCGCCGTAGCCCACGGTGAGATAGGTGATGCCGCTGAAATAGACGTGCTCCCAGAACGTCTTGTCGGGCAGCGGGTCGAGCCAGTGCAGCAGGCTGCCGAAGAGCACGATATTGACCGTCATGACCACGGCGAGGCGCCACGGCTTCTCGCCATAACCCCAGAACCAGTCCTGCAGCATCGAGCCGATCCAGCGCGCCCAGGCGCGGTCACGGAAGTAGCCCAGGCGTTCGTAGGTCTTTTCGAGGTAAGTCAGCTCGCCCGCATCGGCGAAGTTGCCCATCGACATGGCGTTCAGCTTCAGGCCGCGGCACAGGCGCACCATGGCGCGCGGCGTGGCGTCGGCGCGGAACTTGATGTTGTCGCGGCCGATCTCGCAGTTCTTGAACGAGGCGAAGTCGACGCGCGATTCTGCGATCACCGCTTGCGAGAAATCGCAGGACTCGAAGCGCGAGTTGACCAGATCGCATTTCTCGAACTGCGCGCGGCGCAGGTAACAATCGATGAAGCTCACCTGGGAGAGGTTGCAGCCGGCGAAGCGCGCGTTCTTGAAGCCGACGTCGCGGAACACCGCCCAGCGCAGGTTGACGTTGCGCAGGTAGGCCTTGTCGATCTGCGTCTGCTCGATGCGCAGCCCGCGCAGGTCGAGGTAGGTAGTGCCGGCGTGCTCGACGGTCGGCAGGTCGTAGTTGATTGGACGCGACTCGAGAAAGGCGACCGCGGCGGCGGTCGCTTCCGGCGTCCAGCGCGCCCGCAGATCGGCAACGCGATCCTCGGCGATGGCATCCCGGTTCATGAATCCCCCTTGGGGGCGACGCTATGCTGCTAATGCGATCGCGTCAAGGCGCGACTTAGGTGCGTGCGGTGCTCGAGTAGGGATCGGCCGCGTCGCGCAGGCCGTCGCCGAAGAAGTTGAACGCCAGCACCACGATGAACACCGGCACCACCGAGAGCATCAGCCAGGGATAGAGCGCGACCACGTTGATGTTCTGCGCTTCATTGAGCAGCACGCCCCAGCTGGTGACGGGCGGCCGCAGGCCCAGGCCAAGGAACGACAGCGCGGTCTCGCCGAGGATCATCGCCGGCACCGAGAGCGTCGCCGAAGCGATCAGGTGACTCGCAAAAGAAGGTAAAAGGTGGCGGCCGATGACGCGCGCCGGGCTCGCGCCCATCAGGACGGCGGCGGTGGCGAAGTCCTCCTCCCTTAAGGCCAGCAGCTTGGAGCGCACCGCGCGCGCAAGGCCCGGCCAGTCGAGCAGTCCCAGGATGATGGTGATGCCGAAGTAGACCAGGATCGGGCTCCAGTTCACCGGCAGCGCTGCCGAGAGCGCCATCCAGAGCGGCAGCTCCGGGAAGGAGCGCACCATCTCGATGAAGCGCTGGATCACGGTGTCGATCCAGCCGCCGTAGTAGCCCGAGATGCCGCCGAGCGTCAGGCCGATCAGGAAGCTGACCGCGATGCCGAACAGGCCGACGGTGAGCGAGATGCGCGTGCCGTAGACGATCCTGGAAAAGAGATCGCGCCCGAGGCGATCGGTGCCGAGCACGTAGAGCGTGCCGCCTTCGGCCGGGCAGACGAAATGGAAGCGGCCCTCGATCAGCTGCCAGAACTTGTAATCGTCGCCCATGCAGAGGAAGCGCAGGCGGTAGATCTTCTCCGGGTCGTCGCTGTAGTCGCGCCTCAACTTCTCGAGGTCGAGCTGCATGCGATAGCCGTAGACGAACGGGCCGACCAGGCGCCCTTCGTGGAAGAAATGCACGCGCTGCGGCGGCGCATAGATGTGGTTGGTGTCGCGCGTCTGCAGGTTGTAGGGCGCGATCAGCTCGCTCACCAGGATCGAGAGGTAGAACGCGGCGAGCACGATGCCGGCGGCGAGCGCGATGCGATGGCGCCGGAACTTCCACCACATGATCTGCCACTGCGAGGCGCGGTAGAAGCGCTCCTGCTCCGGCGTCAGCGTCTCGGTGGCATACGGATCCCAAGGCTCGCGGGAAACATAGTGCTCTACCGTCACTTGGCGACGCCGCCCGTCAGGCGAATGCGCGGGTCGAGCGCGGCGAGCAGCACGTCCGAGACGAACATGCCGATCACGGTAAGCAGCGACAGGAACATCAGGAACGAGCCCGCGAGGTACTGGTCCTGGCTGCGCAGCGCTTCGAGCAGCATCGGGCCCGAGGTCTGCAGCGACAGCACCACCGCGACGATCGCCGATCCGGAGATGACGCTCGGCAGCAGGTTGCCGATGTCGGCAATGAACGGATTGAGCGACATGCGCAGCGGGTACTTCACCAGCAGGCGAAACGGCGGCATGCCCTTGGCGCGCGCCGTGGTGACGTACTGCTTCTGCAGCTCATCGAGCAGGTTGGCGCGCAGGCGCCGGATCATCGCCGCGGTGCCCGAGGTGCCGATCACGATCACCGGGATCCACAGGTGCGAGAGCACCGAGCGCGCTTTCGCCCAGGTCCAGGGCTCGCCGAGGAACTCCGGATCCATGATGCCGCCGATCGACAGACCGAACTTGATGTTGGCGAAGTACATCAGCACCAGCGCGAACAGGAAGTTCGGGGTCGCGAGCCCGATGTAGCCCAGGAAGGTGAGGCCGTGATCGCCCCAGCTGTACTGGCGCGTCGCGGCATACACGCCGATCGGGAAGGCGACCGCCCAGGTGAACAGGATCACCGAGAAGTTGAGGATGAACGACAGAAGGAGGCGATCGCCCACCACTTCCTTCACCGGCAGGTCGTGCTCGAAGGACCAGCCCAGATCGCCTTGCAGCAGTCCGGAGAATCCACGCTCTGTGGGCCACAGGCCCACCCAGACTGCGTACTGCTCCAAAAACGGCTTGTCGAGCCCGTATTGCTTGCGCAGGAAGTCGACCTTCTCGAGCGCCGCCTTGTCGCCCTGGCTCTGCAGCTCGGCGATCTGGTTGGAGAGGAAGTCCCCCGGCGGCAGCTTGATGATGGTGAAGGTGATGAAGCTGATCACCAGCAGCGTCGGGATCATGATCAGCATGCGCTGGAGCGTGTAGCGCAGCATTACTTGAAGTAGAACGTCTCGGGCCGATAAATGCCGAAGAACGCGCCCGGGTCCCAGTTGTAGAAGCCCTGCACCGGCAGGTTCATCAGCTTGTCGCGCGCCACCACCGGCTGCGGCACGCCGGCGATGACGCCGATCACGTACTGCTGCTGCACGTGCAGCTCGAGCATCTGGTGCCAGACGCGCGCGCGCTCCTCGCTCGACGCCGAGCCCGCCCAGGCCTTGTAGAGCGCGGCGAGCTGTTGCACCTCGGCGATATCGGGCGCCTCGCCGGTCTTGCCGGCGGTCTCGTAGTACTGGCCGAACTTCGGCCATTGCAGCTGCAGCTGGCTGGTCGGCGCGAGCTCGTCGGGCGCGGTGTCGGCGGTCGGCAGGCCGTTCTCGAGCCCGCTCCACACCGACATGACGGTCTCGCCGGCAAAGATGCGGTTGCGCAGCGCCTCGCGCTGCGAAGGCTTGCTGAACAGCTTGATGCCGATCTCGCGCCAGGTCTCGCGGATCAGCTCGAGGACGTCGGTCTGCTCGCTCGACTCGCCGGCGGTCTCGACGATGATCTCGAGCGGCCGGCCATCGGGCATGCGGCGCACGTGGTCGGCGCCGCGCTTGAGCCCCATCTCGTCGAGCAGCTGGTTGGCGCGCTTGCGGTCGTAGCTCGCCCATTCGGTGCGGTACTCGGGACGGTAGAGCGGGCTCGCCTCGAGCACGGTGTTGTTCGATTCGATCGCCAGCCCGAAGTACAGCACCTGGTTGACCAGCGAGCGGTCGATGCCGAGCGACAGGGCGCGGCGGAAGCGCACGTCGCGCAACAGCTGCCGCCACCCCGGATCGTTCGCGTTCAAGTTTGGAAACAGCGCGAAATGCGCCCCGCGCGCCGCGCGCCACAGGAGCGTGCGGTAGCTGTTCACCTTCTCGCCCTGCTTGAGGAAGGTGTAGTTGTTGAAGTTGAGGTCGCGCGCCTGCAGGTCGGCGTCGCCGGCGCCGGTCTTGGCCGGAATCAGCTTCGGGTCGGCGATCGCGAGCACCAGGCGATCGATATAGGGCAGCTGGCGGCCGCGCTGGTCGACGCGGTGGAAGTAGGCATTGCGCACGGCGACGAAGCGGTCGGCCGGCGCACGCGTGGTGTTGGCCCAGGGCTGCAGCGTCGGCAGGTCGGGATTGTCGCCCTCGTAGAGATTGTCCAGGCGGTTGTGCACCGCCGACCAGCGCCGCTTCGCCGTGCCCTCCTTCTCTTCGCGCTGCACCTTGGCGGAGTATTTCTTGTGGAACTGCCTGAGGTAGTGCGCCGGCCGGAAGATGAACAGCGGCGAGGCGCCCGCCATGCGCGGCAGGAAATGCGGGTTGGGCTTCGACCAGCTGTAGCGCACCAGGGTCTCGCCCAGGATCTCGAACTTCGCCGGCTCGCCGTCGACCAGGAGGTCGCGCGGCGGACCCGACGGGCTGAGCTCCTTGTTATTGGCGACGTCCTCCCAGTAGTAGCGGAAGTCTTCCGTGGTGAAAGGATGGCCGTCGGACCAGCGGTGGCCCTTGCGCAACTGCATGGTGAAGATGCGCCCCTCTTTTACGTCGATCGACTCCAGGAGATCGGCAACGATGTTGAGGTGCCGGTCGTAGCCGACGAGGCGCGCGTAGCCGTAGATGGTGAAGAGCCGTGTGTCGCGACTGCGGCCGGCGAGTGTGTTGAGCGTGCCGCCGTGGTGGCCAACGCTGGTGCCGCCTTCGCCGAGCGGCACGACCAGCGGCTTTAGCGGCAGGCGCTTGTCGACCGGCGGCAGCTTGCCCGCCTTCACCTGGTCGACCAGCACCGGCGGCTCGACGTACGCCCACGCCGTGCCGGCGAACAGGAAAACGAGAGCCAGCAGCCTCATGCGCGCGCCCGCACCAGGTGATCGTCGCCCACGCTGACCAGCCCTGGCACGGCGCCGTTCGCGATGCGGAACGCTCCCGGCCAGGCCGACGGATCGGAGGCCTTGCCTTGCATCAGCGCGTCGAAATCGAGCTTGTGCTCGAGGTTCGGGTCGGGCACCGCCGCGAGCAGCGCCCTGGTGTAGGGATGCTGCGGGTTGCGGAACAGCTCCGCCGCGGGCGCGAGCTCGACCAGGCGCCCGGCGCACATCACCGCGATGCGGTCGGCGAGATAGTTCACCACCGCGAGATTGTGCGAGATGAAGATGTACGTGAGGTTGAGCGCCTTGCGCAGATCGAGCAGCAGGTTCAGCACCTGCGCCTGCACCGAAACATCCAGCGCCGATACCGGCTCGTCCAGCAGCAGCAGCTCCGGTCCCAGCGCCAGCGCCCGCGCGATGCCGATCCTCTGGCGCTGGCCGCCCGAGAAGCTGTGCGGATAGCGGCGCAGGAAGCGCACATCGAGCCCGACCAGCGCCATCATCTCCTTCACCCGCTGGAAGCGCTCGTCGTCGTCGCCGATCTTGTGGATGATCAGCGGCTCGCTCACGATGTCGTACGCCGTCATGCGCGGATTGAGCGAGCTGAACGGGTCCTGGAACACGAACTGCACCTTGCGCCGGTAGGCGAACAGCTCGGCGCCCTTCAGGCGCAGCACGTCCTTCGGCACGCCGCGGTCGTTGTAGACGATCGAGCCGGCGTCGGGCGTGATCGAGCGCAGGATCATGCGCGCGGTAGTGGTCTTGCCGCAGCCCGATTCGCCGACCAGGCCAAGGCATTCGCCGGTGGCGACGCCGAAGCTGACGTCGTCGACCGCGGCGACCAGCTCTTCCTCGCGCCTGCGCATGAAGCTGCGCTTGCGCACGCTGAAGCGCTTGGTGAGATGCTGCACCTGGAGCAGCGTCCCCTCGTGGGCCGGGGTGTAGTTGTCACGCGTTGCAATCAGGTGCTCGTCGGTCACCAGCACCTCGCGGATCGGCGTCAGCCGCTCGCCCGGCGCCATGTTGAAGCGCGGTACCGCGCGCATCAGCGCCTGCAGGTAGGGATGGCGCGGATCGCGGAAGATTTCCTGGATGCGGCCCGCCTCCATGACGCGGCCGCGATACATCACCACCACTTCGGCCGCCATGTTGGCCACCACGCCGAGGTCGTGCGTGATGAGCAGCACCGCCATGCCGAGCTCGCGCTGAAGGTTGCCGATCAACTGGAGGATTTGCGCCTGGATCGTGACGTCGAGCGCGGTGGTGGGCTCGTCGGCGATCACCAGCGCCGGCCGGCAGATGAGCGCCATCGCGATCATCGCGCGCTGGCGCAGCCCGCCCGAAAGCTCGAAGGGATAGGTGCGCTCGGCTTTCACCGGGTCGGGAAAGCCGACCAGGCGCAGCGTCTCGATCACCGCGGCGCGACGCTCGGCGCGCCCGAGGCCTTCGCGATGCAGCGCCAGCGTCTCGCCGACCTGGTCGCCGATGGGGTGCAGCGGCGAGAGCGCCGTCATCGGCTCCTGGAAGATGATCGAGATGCGTGCGCCGCGAATCTGCCGCATCGGCTCGCCGCGCGGATCGAGCCGCGACAGGTCGACCACCGAGCCCGGCAGCTTGGGATCGCGGAACAGGATCTCGCCCGACTCGATGCGCGCGATGCGCGGCAGGATGCCCATGATGGTCTGCGCCACGACCGACTTGCCCGAGCCCGATTCGCCGACCAGCGCCACCGTGCCGCCTTCGGGCACGCGAAACGACACGCCATCGACCGCCTTGACCACACCGGCGTCGACGTCGAGGTAGACCTTCAGGTCGCGAATGGAAAGCAGATCTGCCACTTCTCCCCCAGCGAAGCCGCGGAAGTATAAGGGGAGGTTATCAAGACAGCGAAGGAAAAAGCCCCTTCGCTTCGGCCCAGCGCACGCCGCTCCTGCGCGTACGCTCGAACAGCTGCTCGAGGAATAACCACGTTGCGGCGTCGTGCAACTCGTGATGCGTCAGCCATCCGGTAGGCTCGCCCGCATCCACGCTGCCATTGCGCCGCGCGGCGAGATGCTTCACTGCAGCGCGCAATGCCGCCGCCTCGCCCATGAAGCGGCGGCTCTGCCAGTCGATGATGTCGACGTGCGTGTTGACCTCTGTGACGCCATTTTCGCCGGCCTGCCGCGGACCATAGCCGCTGATGCCCTGCAGCCCGCTCTCGGGCAGACGCCGTATCAGCGAGCGTTTGAAACGATTCCACGGCGGCGCGAGCACCGGCAGGAACGACGCGCCGGCGAGCCGCGCCAGCCGCTCGCGCGCCGCAGCTAGGCGCGCAATGGCCTCCACCTCGGGTTCCGCGAGCGGAAATTCGCTCTTCTTCTCGGCTGCCGCCGCGCGATTGCGATGGTCGGTGCCGTGCATCAGCACGCTCGCGCCCAGCGCTTCGAACAGCTCGGGCTTCGCGCCCAGCGGAATCACCGCGAGCGCCAGGGGCACGCCGCTCGCCTTCGAGAGCTGCAACAACTGCCGTACCGCAGCCGAGGGCGCAGTGGCGTCGTCATCACGCCACCAGAAATCCACCGTGCGGCCGGTGTCTTTCCACCGGGCGAGCTCTTCTTCGAGCATCTGCCAACTCATCGCTTCGACCCCCTGATAAGGGGGTCATGAGCCGAAGGCGCAGTGGGGGGTTTTCGGTTTTCCGAAAAATCAAACCCCCCGCACATAGCATTCACGCGAGCCATTCTCGCAGCAGCTCGGCGCTGCGCCGGCCGCCATCGAGATCGACCAGGTCGGCTGCCGGCTGCGGCGCGCGCGCGGCGCGGTTCACGGCCTCCGCCAAGCCCTCCACCGTCAGGACGGATTCGTCCAGCATCACCACGGCGCCGCGCTCGGCGAGCAGTTGCGCGCGCAAGGTCTGCTCCGACTCGCCGCCGCCGGCGAAAGGCACCAGCACTGCGCGCACGCGCGCCTTCAGGGTTTCGGCGACCGTGTTGTAGCCGGCCTGGCTGATGGACAGCGCGCAGTTGGCGAGCAGCGCGGGGAAATCTTCGCGGCTGCGCTCGAGGACGATGCCCGGCGCCGCCAGCCTGCCGAGCGCGCGAAAGTCGGCTTCGCTGCAATTGACGCCCGCGAGCACGCGCCAGGTGGCGCCGCGCAGCAGCGTGTGCTCGCGCGCGAGCATCGCTGTTTCGAGCAAGCGCCTGCCGACGGCGCCGCCGCCCGCGGAAACCAGGACTTCAGTGCCGCCGCCGCTGGCAGGCATGGCTTCGTCCACCACGTAGCCGGTGTAGTGCAGGCGCTCGGCGAGGCGGGACGCGGCGCCGAACGTGCGCTCGAAGCTGGCAAGGCGCGGATCGCCATGCACCAGGATGCGGTCGAAGAGACGCGCGGCAAGCGCCGCGCTCTCGGCTTCGCGCTCGGGACGGCTCTGCAGCAGGTCGCGCACCGAGCAGACCGCGAGCGGGCGCGGCACAAGGCGCTGCGCATCCTCGAGCAGCGGCATCAGCTCGAAGCGCATCTGGCGCCGGCCGAACGGGAACAGCTCGACCAGCAGCGCTTGCGCGCGTGAAGCGCGCCACGCGTCGAGCAGCGCGGCGGCGCGGCGCCGCTTCCAGGCCTCGTCGATCGGCCGGCCGTTCTCGTCGAGCAGCGTCTTGAAGCTGATATCCGCGGCGCTCGCCGGCGGCAGCTGCACGTCCACCTCGATGCCATGCACCGGCACGCCGCCGCTCACCAGCGTGACGGCGAAACCATCGGCCGAGAGCGCGCGCGCGAGCGTCGCGGCGCGCTTGAGGTGGCCGATGCCGAGAAGATGCTGCACGTAGAAAAAAACGTTCACCGGAGGTTCAGCTGCTCAATGGCGGGCGTGCCGTCGCGGCCGAGCCGGAACAGCTGCACCGCGGCCCAGTCGAGCTTCGCCGGCGGCTTGCCGACCAGGTCCCAGCCGGCGGCGGCGGCAAAGATCGCGCGGATCACGCCGCGATGGGTAACCGCCAATGTTGCTCCCTCCAGGCCGGACATCCAACCCTGGACGCGAGCGAGCACCTCGCGCGGGCTCTCGCCGCCCGGCGGGCGGAAATCCCAGCCGCGCGCCTCGTTCTCCTGCATCGCCGCGCCAAGCGCGCGGCGCAGCTCGGCGAGCCGCCGTCCTTCCCATTCGCCCCAGCTCATCTCGGCAATGCGCGGCTCGCGCTCGGCGCGCGGCGCGCCGAGCAGCGCGGCGGTCTCGACGCACCTTGCGAGCGGGCTGGTGACTATGCCCATGTTGCTGCAGATTTTCGGTAGCTGGAAGCCATGCAGCGCGGCGCGGCCGGCGTCGCTCAAGGGCACGTCGGAGCCGCCCTGGATGCGTCCCTCGGCGCTCCAGGCGGTATCGCCATGGCGCAGCAGCGCAAGCAGCACGATCAGAGCGCGGCGAGCGCGGCGCCGAGGCGTGCCGAGGCGCGCTCGAGGCTGCGCTCGGCGGCGACATAGCGGGCTGCTTCAGTGCCGAGCGCGCGGCGGCGCGCGCTGTCGGCGAGCAGCTCGCGCAGCGCCTCGGCAAAGGCGCCCTCATCGCCGTAGCGCACCAGGATCCCGGTGCGGCCATCGAGCACCACGTCCGGCACGCCGCGCGTATTGCAGGACACCACCGGCACTCCTGCCGCCTGCGCTTCGAGCAGCGCCATGCCGTAGGCCTCGTTCACCGCCGGCCACGCAAACACATCGCTCGCCGCGAGCAACTCGGCGACGCGCCGGTGGCGCAGCGCGCCGAGAAAGCAGGCGCGCCGATCGAACATCCTTTCGACCTCGGCGCGCGCCGCGCCGTCGCCCGCCACTAGGAGCTGCCACGGCAAATCATCCAGGCGCTCCATAGCCTTCGCGAGCACACGGTAGGAGGAGAGCTTGTCCCCCGCGCGCATCATCGCGACCACTGCGATCCACGATGCCTGCGGGTCGAGCTGCTGCTCCTTGGCGAGCTCTGCGCGCAACGCATCGCGCCTGACGATCGCTTCTCGATAGGGCGCGGTGTCGAGGAAGGGCGGCAGGTGCAGGATGCGCTCCTTCTCCACGAGCTGCTCCAGCCCCGGGATGTCGTCGCGCGAGGGACACAGTACCAGCGCGGCTTTGCGGATCGCGGCCGCGGTGCCTTCATGGCCCACCTTCCACTGTCCATAAGCGCGCTTCGCCGCATAGGAGGCCTCGGCGATCACGTAAGGAACGCCAAGCGCCGCGCTCACCGCCGGCCCGAGCCAGTCGGGCGCCTTGTAATAGAGATGATAGGTAAACCAGAGCTCGGGACGGTCGGCCGCGGGCGCGGCGCGCCAATCGTCGGCGAGCTGCGCGGCGTAGGCCTCGCCCTGCGAGCGCAGCGCGCGCTGGCGCGCCTCGTCGCCGTCGCCGTCGTAGCTGCGGAAAGTCGATGCCACCTGGACGCGGTGGCCCGCGGCGGCCAGCGCATCCATCAGCAGGCCAGCTACGCGCCGATCGCCGGAGGGCGTGCCGTGGGTAGGCGACTTAAGCGGTGCGTAGAACGCGATCCGCATGCGGCGCGAGCCCGAACTTCACGGCGAGCCGCTCGAAATTGGCTTCCAGGGCGAACACCGCGCACACGCGCGCCTGGCCGGCGTCGCCGAGCGTCCGGCGGCGCGCCGGGTCGGCAATCAGCGCGGCGAGCGCGGCGCCGAAGGTGCTCGGGTCCTGCTCTTCGACCAGCACGCCAGTGACACCGTCGCGGATCAGCTCGGGAATCCCGCAAACCCGAGTCCCGACGCACGCCACGCCCTGGCTTTGCGCCTCGGCGAGCACGTTCGGCAGGCCATCGCGATCGCCGTCACGCGCGATGCGGCAGGCGAGCGCGAAGAGATCGGCCTTGCGGTACTCGAGCAGCAATTCCTCGTGCGCCAGCGCGCCGCGCCACGTGATGCGCTCGGCGATGCCGAGCGCACGCGCGCGCCTTTGCATCTTCCGCTTCAGCGGACCGCCGCCGACATGCACCAGCCGCCAGTGCAGGTGCGCCGGCACGCGCGACAGCGCATCGAGCAGCACGTCGGTGCCTTTCTTCTCCACCAGGCGGGCGACGCTGAGGATCGTCACCGGGTGGTGCGCATCGCTGCCGTCGTTCGCGCCGCGTACCACGCGATGCGGCGCAAATCGCTGCAGGTCGATGCCGTGGTAGACCAGCTCGACGCGTCCTTCGGGCGCAAGCGAGGCGAGATGGTCGCGATTGGTGCGCGTACAGGTGACCAGCCAGTCGCAGGCGGCGAGCTTCTCGCGCTTTTCCCATTCCGGCGTGGTCCAGATGTCCTTGGCGTGCGCCGAGCCGCTCCAGGGCAGCGCGCGCAGCGTCGCGGCATAGCGGGTGACCGACGCGGGCGTATGCAGGAAGTGGGCATGCAGGCGCTGCACGTCGCCCGGCAGCTCGGCGGCCAGCACCAGCGCCTGGCCGAAGCGGCGCACGCGATTGGGCGTCGGGTCGCGGCGCAG
>DASWER010000049.1:0-1898 GCA_036394655.1 Burkholderiales bacterium | reverse complement strand
CTACTGGCTCGACATCGTGCACGGCATGTGGGTGACGACCTACCTCGCGGCGGCGGTGGTCGTCGCCGGCCTGGGCGCCGGCCTCGCGCTCGCCATGGCGCGCTCGTTCCACTTCAAGCCGGCGAGCTTCCTGATCGTGGTCTTCGCGGACGTGTTCCGCGCGCTGCCGCCGCTGGTGGTGATCATCGTGCTGTTCTTCGCCTTTCCCTACGTCGGCCTGGCGATGAGCGCATTCACCGCGACCTGGCTCGCGCTTTCGCTGGTACTGGCAGCGTTCGCCGAGGAGATCTTCTGGGCCGGGATCCTGTCGGTGCCGAAGGGCCAGACCGAGGCCGCGCGCTCGACCGGGATGTCGCGCGTGCAGACCCTCGCCTACGTGATCATCCCCCAGGCGGTGCGGCTCACCATCCCGCCGCTCACCAACCGCATGATCGCGATCACCAAGGGCACGGCGCTCGGCTCGGTGGTCGCGGTGCACGAAATCATTTATTACGCCTCTTCCGGGGCCAGCGAAGCGGGCAATCCGACGCCGCTCACCCTTGGCGCGCTTGCGTATCTCGTACTGTTCCTTCCGGTGGTGCTGTTCAGCCGCTGGATCGAGACGCGCTTCGCCTGGAAGCGCTAGGTATGGACCAGATCATCCAGGTCTTCTTCAACGCCGCGATCTTCGAGCGCGCCTGGCCGTTCCTCTGGCGCGGCGTGCAGATGACGATCCTGCTTTCCCTGGTGATCGTGCCGCTGGGCGTGGCGAGCGGGCTCGCGGTGGCGATGCTCTACCACCTGCGGCGCAAATGGCTGAACCGCCTGCTGATCGCGTACGTGGATTTCTTCCGCGCCTTTCCGCCGCTGGTGCTGCTGCTCTTCATCTACGGCGGCCTGCCGTTCCTCGGCATCGATTTGCCGCTCTTCGGCACCGTGGCGCTCGCTTTCCTGCTCAACACCTCGAGCTACTACGGCGAGATCTTCCGTGCCGGGCTGGAGAGCGTGCCTGCAGGCCAGGCCGAGGCGGCACGTTCCACCGGCCTTTCGCGCTGGCAGACCATGCTGTGGGTGATCCTGCCGCAGGCGACGCGCAACGTGCTGCCCGATCTCATCAGCAACACGCTGGAAGTGATCAAGCTCACCACCCTCGCCAGCGTCATCGGCTTCACCGAGCTGCTCAACAATGCGCGCAACGCGCAGGCGCTCACCTATAACGCGACCCCCGTCGTCGCCGCCGCGCTGATCTATCTCGTGATGCTCTGGCCGCTGGTGCGATTGGTGTCGCGCCTGGAGCACAAGAGCATCGCGCTGCGCTAGCATCGGGCCATGTCCACGATTTTGGTGATCAACCCCAATTCCACCGAGTCGATGACTCGCGTGATCGACGAGGCCTGCGCGCCGCTGCGCATGGCGGGTGGCCCGGCGATCGAGACCGCGACGCTGAAGGAAGGCCCGCCGGGGATCGAGACGCAGCAGCACGTCGACGGCCTGATCGCGCCACTGACTGCCTTTGTTAGAAAAGTTGAAAGCAAATATTCGGGATTCGTCATCGCCTGCTATAGCGACCCCGGCCTGTTCTCGGTGCGCGAGGCGACGCGCAAGCCGGTGCTAGGCATCGCCGAGTGCGGCATCCTCACCGCGCTGACGCTGGGCCACAAGTTCGGCGTGATCGCGATCCTGCAGCAGTCCATTCCGCGGCACCTGCGCTATATGGGCGCGCTCGGCGTGATGGACCGCTTCGCCGCCGAGCTACCGGTGGGCCTCGGCATTGCCGAGATGAGCGATGAGAAGCGCACCTTCGGCCGCATGGTCGAGGTCGGCAAGCGCCTGCGCGCCGAGCACGGCGCCGACGTGATCGTGATGGGCTGCGCCGGCATGGCGCGGCACCGCAAGCCGCTGCAGGACGCCATCGGCGC
>DASWER010000048.1:0-4844 GCA_036394655.1 Burkholderiales bacterium | reverse complement strand
GCGACGGCGGCCAGCGGGGCGTAGCCGAGGATGACCATCAGCGGAACGGAGAACAGCGGGCCGCCCGCGCCGGAGAAGCCCGAGCCGAAGCCCGCGGCTCCGCCGACGATGCTGAGGAGGATTTGCTCCCCCGAGCCGCTGCGGCCGTCGCGGTGACGGGCAGTGATTTTCGGGGGAACCAGGACGTAGAGACCGGCGGCGACGATGATGAGGGCGATGACGATGCTGAGCGGGCGCGTGTCGACGAGGGCGGCGGCGCTGGCGCCGAAATAGCCCATGACGACGGCACCGGCGCAAACGGGCACCGCGAGGCCCCAGTCGACGCTGCCGCGGCGGTAGTAGAGCCAGGTGCCGAGCAGGCCGGTAAAAAGAAACGTGAAGAGCGAAGTCGCCGCGGCCTGGTGGATGCTGAGACCGCCGAACAGCGCGAGGAACGCGACCATCAGCACGCCGCCGACCCCAACGGTGCCGATAAGGAGGCCGACGAACGCGGCCACTGCTGCGAGGAGGATGCTGGAGGTCAGCCTGCGGCGAAGGTTACCAGTTCGCTCGTCAGCAGCACGGCGAGCTTCTTCAGCAGCGCATAGCCGAGCGCGCTGTCGCTTTCCATGAGCCGGTTGAGCGCCGTGCCGTCGATCGCCACCACTTCGCAGGGCGTCAGGCAGTAGGCGGTGGCGATGCGCCGCTCGTGTCCCTCGACCAGCGGCGCCCAGCCGAACACTTCACCGCGCCGGATGATGTCGCCGGCCGAGGTCTCGCGCTTGCCCAGGCCCAGGGTGAAGCGGACCATGCCCTCGGCGAGCACGTAGAAGTCGTCGACCGCGTCGCCGATGGCGTAGATGCGCGTGTCCTGCGGGAAGCTGCGCATGCGCCCGAGCGCGCCGACGCGCTCGAGCTGGGTCGCGGTCAGGCCGGAAAAGAAGCGAGCCTGCCGGAGCAGGCCCGCGACGTGGAGGTTACCGACGACGCTCAACGGCTATTTTTTCCGGTAGCCGGACATCATCTGCTTGAAGCGCGCGAGCTCGTCTTCCTTCATGAACACGGTGTGCTCGGGGCCGGGATACTTGCGCTGGCGCACGTCGTCGCGGTAGTCGGACAGGCCCTTCTCGATGATCGGCACGAGGTCGACGTAGATCTTGGAGTGCCGCGGCGTGTGCGCTTCGTACAGATGGAAGAGATCCGAGCCGATGATGTGCACGCCGTGCGCGCGGTTGCCGGCGCCGAGCGAGACCACCGGGACCGGCAGGGTCGCGGCGAGGTGCTCGCAGACCTCCGAGGTGGTCACCTCGCACATGATCGAGAAGCAGCCGGCGTCGACCATCGCCCAGGCATCATCAATCAGCTCCTTTGCGCGGTCGGCGGTCTTGCCCTGCGCGAAGAAGCCGCCGAGCTGCGGCATGCGCATCGGCGTGATCCCGATATGTCCCTGCACCGGGATGCCGGCTCTTACGATCGCCTCGATGTACTTGGCGTGGTGCTGGTTGCCCTCGCACTTCATCACCTCGGCGCCGCCCTGCGAGACGTACTTGGCGGCGTTGTCGACCGCCTGCTGCGCCGAGAGGTGGAAGCTCATGTAGGGCATGTCGACCATGCGCAGGCCGTACTTCGAGCCGCGCTTGACCGCCTGGGCCATGAACATCACTTCCTCGAAAGACACCGAGGTGGTGCTCTCGTGGCCGAACAGCACCATGCCGCCGGTGTCCGAGACGCAAAGGATGTCAATGCCGACGCGGTCGGCGATGATCGCGGTCTCGTAGTCGTACACCGCGAGCTGCACGATCGGCTCGCCCTTCTTCATCTTGTCCACCAGCATCGGGATGGTGACCTTCTTGCGTGCGGGTGCTGCACCTGCGGGTTTCGGCTCGGCCATGGCTTCCTCCTCTAGCTCTTAGGTAGCAAGACCACCGGCGGAATGCAAGTGTTTCGGAATGAAACTGCTAACGCGGGCGCTTGAGACCCCACTGGCGCCGCCGCATCCACAGCGCCTTGCGGCCGATGCCGAGCATGCGCGCGAGCTCGATCTCGCTGTGCGAGTCCTGGAAGCGCTGCACCACCTCGCGCATGTACGCCTCCACGGCGAGCGGCGGCGCGCGCTTGATGCGCACCGCGCGCTGCACCGCGCGCAGCAGATCCTCGTTCTCGAACGGCTTGATCAGGTAGTCGACGGCGCCGGCGCGCAGCGCGCCGATGGCGCTGTCGAGCGAGGAGTAGCTGGTGATCAGGATGAGCGGCAGCTCGGGCCGCTCGCGGTGCAGGTGCTGGATGACGTCGAGCCCGGTGCCGTCGGGCAGCTTGAGATCGGTGATCACCACGTCGGGCGCTTCGGCCGCGACGCGATCGAGGCCGTCCTTGACGGTGCCGGCGTGACGCGCGTCGTAGCCTTCGCGCGAGAGCAGCAGCTCGATCACCTCCGGCAGCCCCGGATCGTCGTCGATCAGGAGCACGCGCGGCGGCTTGCGCGCCGATCTCGCTAGCCGCGCCATAGGGGAAGCGTGGTCTCGAACAGTGCCCCGCCCTCCTCGCGGTTGGACGCGCGCAGGGCGCCGCCGAGCTCGTGCGCGATCTCGTAGCTGATGGCGAGGCCGAGCCCCGTGCCTTCGCCGGGTGGCTTGGTGGTGAAGAACGGGTCGAACACGTGCGCGAGGTGCTCCGGGGCGATGCCCGGGCCCGAATCGCCTATCGCAAAAACCACTGCGTTCCCAGCGATGCTCGCTTGCACTTCTAAGCGGCCGCGGCCGCGCATGGCCTGCGCCGCATTCAGCAGGATGTTGAAGATGACCTGTTCGAGCTGACCGGCGCGCGCCAGCACCGAAGCCCCCGGCGCGCCGCGATAGGTCACCTCGACTGCGGGGGCCTGCTCGCTGTATCGCAGGAGCGCGAGCGCGGACTCCATCGCCGTGTCGATCGCGACCGGCGCGGGAGCGTCGGCCCCGACGCGCGAAAAGTCGCCGAGCTTGCGGGTAATCGCGAGCACCCGGGCGATGTTCGAGGCGATCGATGCAAGGCCCTTGTCCAGCGTCTCGGGGCTGACGCCGCGCTTCGACTGCAGGATCTGCAGCATCGAGTGGACCGCCGCGAGCGGATTCGAGATTTCGTGGCAGACGCTCGCCAGCATGAAGCCCAGCGCGGCGAGGCGCTGCGTTTGTGCGTCGGTAGCCTGCTCAGGCTGGCTCGGCTTCGGGACGGGAGCGTTCTTCATGCCGGCCGCATCACCGGCCGCACCAGCGCGCGCTCGTCGATCGGCACGCAGAGCGCCGCGGCGATCACCGAGAGCGCGATCGAGGCGAGCCACACCAATTGGTAGGAGCCGGTGGCGTCGAAGATCGCGCCACCGGCCCAGGCGCCGATGAAGGCGCCGAGCTGGTGGCCGAGGAAGGAGACCGAGAAGAGCGTGGAGAGGTACTTCACGCCGAAGATCTGGCCGACGAGCGAATTGGTGAGCGGCACGGTGGCGAGCCAGGTGAGCCCGAGCACCGCGGCGAAGAGATACGTGCCGGCGACGGAAAGCGGCGTCACCAGGTAGATGGCGATCGCCACGGCACGGACCGCGTAGAGCCAGGCGAGGATCCACTTCTTGCTGTAGCGCCCGCCGAGCGCGCCGGCCGCGGTCGAGCCGATGATGTTGAAGAAGCCGATGGTGGCGAGCGCGGTCATGCCCTGCGTCGGCGTGAGGCCGCGGTCCACCGCGTAGGCCGGCAGGTGCGTCATCACGAAAATGGTCTGGAAGCCGCACACGAAAAAGCTGCTGGTGAGGAGCCAGAAGCCGCGATGCGCCATCGCCTCGCGCAGCGCCTCGCCGATCGACTGCTCGCTCTCATGTGCCGCGGCATTGCGCCCGGCGAGCAGCGCGCCGAGCGGAATGATCAGGAAGGCGAGCGCGCCGAGCGTGATCAGCGCGTTCACCCAGCCGAAGCTCGAGATGAGTGCCTGCCCGCCGGGCAGCATCACGAACTGGCCGATCGAGCCGCAGGCGCCGGTGATGCCCACGGCGAAGCTGCGTTGCTCGGGCGGGAATGCGCGCGCCACCACGGCGAGCACCACGCCGAAGCCGGTGCAGGCGAGGCCGAGCCCGATCAGCAGGCCCGCGGTGACGTCGAGCTCGATCGGCGTCGCCGAATGCGCCATCGCGATGAGGCCGAGCCCGTAGGCGAGCCCGCCGAGCGTCAGCACGCGACCGGCGCCGTAGCGGTCCGCGATCGCGCCGGCCACCGGCATGCCGAGGCCCCACACCAGGTTCTGCAACGCGATGGCGAAGGAGAACACTTCGCGGCCGCAGCCGAGGTCGATGGTCATCGGCCGGAGAAACAGGCCGAAGCTCTGCCGCGTCCCGAGCGCGAGCATCAGGACGAGCCCGCCGCAGACCAACACGACTACTGGCGTGCGCCAGCTTCTACCTTGGTCCATGTCCCCTCTTCCGCTCAGAGGGTACCCCAATGCCGGTACTACTTCGCCATCGCCGCGAGACGCCGGTCGATCTCTTTCGGCGAGACGTCTTCCGTGTGGGTGGCGATGTACCAGACATGCCCGTACGGGTCCTCGACCGTGCCGGCGCGGTCGCCGTAGAACTTGTCTTCCAGCGGCTGGGTGAGCTTGGCACCTGCCGCCACCGCCTTCTGCACCGTGTCGTCCACGTCCTTCACGTAGAGATGGAGGTGGACCGTGGTGCCGCCGCGGGTTTGCGGCGCGAGGAACGCCATGCTGGGCATTTCATCCGCCAGCATGACGTGCGAATCGCCGATCTTGATCTCGGCATGGCCGAGCTTGCCCTCCGGTCCCGGGATGCGCAGCAGCTCCTTCGCGCCGAACGCACGCTTGTAGAAGTCGATCGCCTGCGCCGCGCCGCG
>DASWER010000047.1:0-5433 GCA_036394655.1 Burkholderiales bacterium | reverse complement strand
CCGGCGACGAACGCGATGCCGAAGGTCGCGGCGATCAGAATGCGCGCCGGCACCATGCCTGGCGTCGCGAGGAACATGCCGATCACGGCGGTAAAGACGATGAGCGATACCACGCGCGGCTTGGTCAGCGCACAAAATGCGCGAATGCGCGCGCGCAAGCGCTGTGGGAAGCCGGCCGAAAGAGCGTGTGCAGTCACCAGGAAGGACGTAAGCCGCGGAAGACAAAAAAGTTTAGCACGACGAGCGAAGCGAGCAGAAGCGCCGCGCCCGCATTGTGTGCGGCGGCGAGCGGCAGCGGCAGGCCGATCGCCACGTTGGCGACGCCGAGGGCGAACTGCAACGCTACCAGTGCTGCCACGGTAATGGCCAGCGGCCGGCTCAGCGGAAATGCCCGGATGGATGCGAAGACCACGGCAGCGAGGGCGAAGAGCGCGAACAGCCGATGCGTCCAGTGAATCGCGCGCAGCGCATCGTTCGAGAGCAGCTCGCCCTGCGCGGTCTGGCCGAGCTCGCGCACCACGTGGAAGGCATTGACGTAGTCCTTGCCACCCGGGCAGAACGGCAGCTCGGGACAGGCAAGCGCCGCGTAATTGGCGCTGACCCAGCCGCCGAGCAGGATCTGCAGCACGAGCGCGGCTAGTGCCGCGAGCGCGACCGGCCGCAGGGCGCGCATTTGGGGCGCCGGCGCGTGCGGCCACTGCGCAAGCGCGAGCCAGATCAGGAGCGCTAGCGTCGCCATGCCGCCAGCCAGATGCGCGGTGACGATGGCCGGCTTCAGTAGCATCGTCACGGTCCACATGCCGAGCGTGGCCTGGAACGCCACCAGCACCACGATCGATGCGGCCAGCGACGCGGAGCGGCGCAGCCGCCATGCGATGAGCGCGAGAACGAGGATCAGGACGCCGAGCATGCCGGCAAGATAGCGATGGCCCATCTCCTTCCACGCCTTGGCGAGGGCATTGCCGTCTGCGATCGCCGTCGGTAGCGGCTGCCCGTAGCACATCGGCCAATCGGGGCAGCCGAGTCCCGCGTCCGACAGGCGCACGTACGCGCCCATCACCACGACGATGAACGCGAGCACCGCCGCCGCAGTGGAGAGCGCCTTCAACCGAACCTCGAATACTTCAGCAATCGCTGCAGATCCTTGATCAGCTTCGACGGATCGGGGTCGCCGGGAAAGCGCATCATCAGGTTGCCGAGCGGATCGACGAGGTAGATGTAATTGCCCGGCAGTGCTCCGAACAGCTCGGGGGTGGCAGGTACTACATGGCTGCCCTCGATCGCGGCCAGCAGCTCGGCGCGCGGCTTGCCGCCGTCGGCGAGCAGCCACAGCCGCTCGATGCGCTCGGCGTCCTTTCCCTGCCCGCGCCGTACCTGGCGCACCACGTAGAGCTTCCTTTCGCACGCCGCCGCGCAGGCCGCGGCATCCACGGTGACGAACACCCATTTGCCGCGCAGCGGCACGAGCGCTCCGCCGAGCGGGCGCGGCGCGATCAGCTCGCCGTAGTTGCCGCTCTGGCCTGAGAACCAGTGGTACTCGTAGGCGAGCCAGCCGAGAACGAAAGGCGCCGCGCACACTGCGACCACCGCGGCGAGCTTAAGGCGTGCCGACACGGCGGAAGGACAGTACGGCGAGCAGCGCGATGGCGAGCGCGGCAAACGAATACCACTGCAGCGCGTAGCTCTCGTGCCTTTCGATGCCGAGATCGGGGCGCGGCCAATCGCGCAGCAGGCCATCGTCCACCTCCGAATGCTGCTCGATGACGACGCTCTCCAGGCGCAGGCCGGTCTCGGCGGCGAAGGCGCCGAGGTCTAGGTTCTGGCGCACTTTGCCGCCAGCGGCGGCGCCTGCCTGCAGGGCGTGCGGCAGCCGCTCGAGCGCAATGCCTTCGATGCGCTGCTCCGCTGCCGGGGTGCGGATTTCGGGCAGGAGGTCGCGCGAGGCGGGCGCCGCGACCCAGCCGCGGTTCACGAGCACATGCGAGTCGGATCCCGTCAGGCGCAGCGGCGTCAGCACTTCATAGCCGGGACGACCACGACGCAGCTTGTTGTCGAGCAGCAGCGTGTGCTCGGCGATGAAGCGACCGCGCGCCGCCACGCGCTTGTGGATCACGTTGCCCGCAGCGGGCAGCTCGATCGGCGGGGAGCGCAGTGCCCGCTCGAACTCGGCGCCGAGCGCGCGCTTCGCCTCGGCGCGGCGCGACTGCCAGTTGCCGAGCACGACGAAGGCGACGCATGCTGCCGCGGTCAGGGCTAGCGCCCAGCCGCGCGGACGGAAAGAGTATCCTCGCAGCATGCGCTACGTCGTGATCGGCGTGTTCGTGCTGATCGTCGCGAGCCTCTTCTCGGCGCTCTTCTTCATCTACCGCGACCGCGGCGGCTCGACGCGCGCGCTCAAGGCGCTCGCGCTGCGCGTGGGATTGTCGGTGGGCCTGTTCGCTTTCCTGATGCTCGGCTACTACCTGGGCTGGTTCCGCGACCGGCTATAACCAGTAGACGAAGATGAACAGGCCGAGCCAAACCACGTCGACGAAGTGCCAGTACCAGGCGACGCCCTCGAAACCGAAGTGATGGTCGGGCGTGAAATGCCCGGCGATGCAGCGGAACAGGATCACCGTGAGCATGATGGCGCCGCAGGTGACGTGGAAGCCGTGGAAGCCGGTGAGCATGAAGAAGGTCGAGCCGTAGGCGCCGGTCGAGAGCTTGAGATTCAGCTCGGAATAGGCGTGTCCGTACTCGATCGCCTGCAGGGCGAGGAAGATCACGCCGAGCAGGATGGTCAGCGCCATGAAGACGATCAGCTGGCCGCGGCGGTTCTCCTTGAGCGCCCAGTGCGCGATGGTCACCGTCACGCCAGAGGAGAGCAGCAGCAGCGTGTTGATCGCCGGAATGCCCCACGCCGCCATCGGCGTGAACTGCTCCATGAATCCCGGGCCGGCGGAGGGCCAGTGCGGCGTGAAGCCGGGCCAGACCAGCGCATTGCTCTCGATGGTGGCGAGGTCGGGCACGGACATCTGGCGTATCCAGAACAGCGCGCCGAAGAAGGCACCGAAGAACATCACCTCGGAGAAGATGAACCAGCTCATGCCCCAGCGGAACGACGCGTCTTCCCAGCGCCCGTACTTGCCGCCCTCGGATTCGCGGATCACGTCGCCGAACCAGCGCACCATCATGTAGAGCAGCAGCATGAAGCCCGCGGCGATCGACACCCAGCCGCCGAGCCGGCCGTTCATCACGAACACGCCGCCGAGCGCCATCAGGAAGAGGGCCGCCGCGCCCATGATCGGCCACGGCATCGGCGCGGGGACCGCGTAGTGCTGCTGGCGTTCGGTGGATGCGCTGGTGGCCATTGCCTTTTCCCCTGTTATTTCAACTGACGACGATGCCGACGATCGTGCGGATGGTGACAATGAAGGCGATCACCAGCAGCACCGCGACGATGATGAGGTGCGCCGGATTGATCTGGGCCTTGTCGTGATCGGCGCGCTTTCTTACGCCGATGAAGCCGGACAGCACGGCCTTGACCGTGTCGAGGAACGAAGCGCGCTTCATGGAAATCTCCATCAGCTTTTCCCCCCTCGGCCGGCGACTTCGAAAAAGGTGTACGACAGCGCGATGCTGCTCACGTCGCGCGGCAGCTTCGGGTCGACCACGAAAGTCACCGGCATGCGCCGCCTCTCGCCCGGCGCGAGCGTCTGCTGCGTGAAGCAGAAGCACTCGATCTTCCTGAAATAGTCCGCCGCGCTCGGCGGACCGTAGCTCGGCACCGCCTGCCCAGTCACGGCAACCGCGCGGTCGTTCACCACCTCGTACTCGACCGTGGCCAGCTCGCCCGGATGCACTTCGATGTGGTTCACCAGCGGCTTGAAGCGCCACGGCAGCCCATGCGCGTTGGCATCGAACTCGATGGTGACGAGGCGGGTCTTGTCGATTTGCGAGTTCAACGGCTCGGCGCGCACCTCGCCCAGGGAGTTGATGCCCCAGGCCGCGCAGATCTGGTAGTAGAAGGGCACCAGCAGGTAGCCGAAGCCGAACATGCCGGCCGCGATCAGCGCGAGCTTGGCGAAGAGCTTACGGTTCTGCTCGCCGAGCGTCATTTCCCAAGCAACCAATACTTGGCGATGATGCCGAGGAAGAAAGCGAGCGCGATGGTGGCGAGCACGAGGGCGGTCTTGGCGTTTCTGCTCACTTCAATACGGGTGGCGTCTCGAACGTGTGATACGGCGCCGGCGTCGGCAGGTGCGTCCAGTCGATCGAGTCGGCGCCTTCCCACTGCTTCTGCGCCGCTGGCGCGCCGCTCTTGAGCGTGCTGAAGAGGTTGTAGATGAAAAGGAACTGCGCCAGAGCAAAGCCGAAAGCACCGAGCGACGAGATCTGGTTCCAGGTCTCGAACATCAGCGGGTAGTCCGGGATGCGCCGCGGCATGCCCGCCATGCCGAGAAAGTGCTGCACGAAGAAGATCATGTTGAAGAAAATCAGCGTCAGCCAGAAATGCCACTGGCCGAGCGTCTCGTTGTACATCTTGCCGGTCCACTTCGGCAGCCAGAAGTAGATGCCGGCAAAGGCGGAGAACATGGCGCCGGCCACCATCACGTAGTGGAAGTGCGCCACCACGTAGTAGGTGTCGTGCAGCTGGATGTCGATCGGCACGAGCGAGAGCACCAGGCCGGTGAAGCCGCCCAGGGTAAAGAGGATCAGGAAGCCGATCGCGAACAGCATCGGCGTCTCGAAGCTGAGCGAGCCCTTCCACATCGTCGCCACCCAGTTGAACACCTTGACGCCGGTGGGCACCGCGATCAGCGTGGTCGCGTACATGAAGAACAGCTGCCCGGTCACCGGCATGCCCACCGTGTACATGTGGTGCGCCCAGACGATGAACGACAGGATGGCGATCGCCGAGGTGGCGTACACCATGGAGGCGTAGCCGAAGAGGGGCTTGCGCGAAAAAGCCGGGATCACCTGCGAGATCACGCCGAAGGCCGGCAGCGCGATGATGTAGACCTCGGGATGGCCGAAGAACCAGAAGATGTGCTGGTAGAGCACCGGGTCGCCGCCGCCCGAGGCATTGAAGAAGGTGGTGCCGAAATGCCGGTCGGTGAGCGTCATGGTCACCGCGCCGGCGAGCACCGGCATCGCCGCCACCAGCAGGTACGCGGTGATCAGCCAGGTCCAGACGAACATCGGCAGGCGCATCATCGTCATGCCTGGCGCGCGCATGTTCAGGATCGTGGTGATGATGTTGATCGAGCCGAGGATCGAGCTCATGCCCAGGATGTGGATGGCGAAGATGGTGAAGTCCATGCCGATGCCCTGCTGCACCGTGAGCGGCGCATAGAGCGTCCAGCCGGCCCCCGGCGCGCCCCCGGGCATGAAGTACGCCATGATCAGCAGCGTGCCGGCGAACGGCAGCAGCCAGAACGACCAGTTGTTGAG
>DASWER010000046.1:0-4964 GCA_036394655.1 Burkholderiales bacterium | reverse complement strand
GCGAAATTCCTGAAAGCGCAGAAACTGTCCACGGGCAAGCTCGGCGTCACCGGCTTCTGCTGGGGCGGCGGCACCACCAACTGGCTCGCCACAACGCTCGGTGCCGACATGCACGCGGGCGCGCCGTTCTATGGCGCGGCGCCCGAGACCGCTTCGGTGCCGAAAATCAAGGCGCCGCTCCTCATCCACTACGCCGAGAGCGATCCGCGCATCAACGAGATGTGGCCCTCGTATGAGGCTGCTCTCAAAGCAAACAAGACCCCGTTTGAAGCGCATATCTATCCGGGCACGCAGCACGGCTTCCACAACAACTCGACGCCGCGCTACAACGAGGCGGCGGCGAAGCTGGCGTGGGACCGCACCATCGCGTTCTTTAAGCGTAATCTGGCCTAGATGGTTTTCTCCGGGGAGGAGATATGGATCAGTCGGGAGGTCGTCGCCGTTTCCTGAAATCGGCCGGCGCGCTGGGCGCCGCCACCATTCCCGCCGCTGCCGGTGCGCAGCACGCCGGCCACACCGCGGCGAAGAGCGAGAAGTACATGTTTCTCAGCGCGGCCGAGGTCGCGTTCCTCGACGCGGCGGTCGCGCGCCTGATTCCGGCCGACGCGCTCGGGGCCGGAGCGAAGGAAGCCGGCGTCACCTACTTCATCGACCAGCAGCTCTTCGGCGGCTGGGGAGCGATGGCGAAGATGTACCGCCAGGGACCGCACGCCGAAGGTACGCCGCAGCAGGGCTATCAGTCGCCGCTCACGCCGCAGGAAGTGTATCGCGCCGCGATTGCCGAGATCGACGCGGCCTGTGGCAAGCAATACGGGCGCGCGTTCGAGAAATTGGCGAGCGGCGAGCAGGACCAGGTGCTGCGCGCGCTCGACGAGGGCAAGTTTCCGCTCGAAGCGGTGCCGGCGCGCTTCTTCTTCAACCTCCTGCTGGACAACACCATCGAAGGGTTTTTTTCGGATCCCATCTACGGTGGTAATCGCGACAAGATCGGCTGGAAGCTGGTCGGCTTCCCCGGCGTCGCCGCGGTGTACACGCAGCACGTCGAAAAGTACGGCGTGCCTTACGACGCGCTGCCGATCTCGATCGTCGACATCATGGAGAACCGCGCCGAGCTCGACGAGACCGGCCATCCGAAGCACGTGCTGCTGGTGAGAAAGGACTGACCATGGCGACCAAACTCAAGCCGGTGGATGTGGTGGTGGTCGGCGTCGGACTCTCGGGCACCATCCTCGCCAAGGAGCTCGCGGAAGCGGGATTGAGCGTCGTCGGCCTCGAGCGCGGGCGCTGGCGCAACACCAATCCCGATTTCGGCATGCCGCATGCGCATGACGAGCTGAGGTATGTGAAGCGCCACGAGCTGATGCAGGATCTGTCGCGCGAGACCATCAGCTTCCGCAACAACGCCAACGAGACCGCGTTGCCGATGCGCCAGCTCGGCTCGTTCCGTCCCGGCGAAGGCGTCGGCGGCGCCGCGGTGCACTGGGGCGGCCTCACCTGGCGCTTCCTGCCGTGGGACTTCGAGACCCGCAGCCGCACGCTCGCGCGCTATGGCAAAGAACAGCTGGCAGCGGACTGCACCAGCCAGGACTGGGGCGTCAGCTACGCGGAGCTCGAGCCGCACTTCGATCGCTTCGAACACCTGTACGGCATCAGCGGCAAGGCGGGGAACCTCAAGGGCAAGATCATTCCCGGCGGCAATCCGTTCGAAGGCGCGCGCTCGCGCGACTATCCGAATCCGCCGCTCAAGATGTCTTACGCCGGCTCGCTCTTCAAGCAGGCAGCGGAGAAGATGGGCTACAAGCCCTTTCCCTCGCCCAGCGGTGCGGTATCGCAGCCGTATACCAACGAATACGGCGCGACGATCAATGGCTGCGTGTATTGCGGCTACTGCCAGTTCTTCGGCTGCGAGATGGGCGCGAAGGCGAGCCCGCAGACCGCGGTGCTGCCGAACCTGATGAAGCAGAAGAAGTTCGAGCTGCGCACGCTCGCCAATGTCATCAGAGTGAACCTGGACTCGGCGAAGAAGCGCGCGGTGAGCGTGACCTACGTCGACTCGCGCGGACGCGAGTTCGAGCAGCCGGCCGAAATGGTGCTGCTCACGTCCTACGTGTTCAACAACGTGCGGCTGATGCTCGCTTCAGGGATCGGCAAGGCCTATGACCCGGTCGCGAATACCGGCGTGGTGGGGCGCAACTACGCCTACCAGACGCCCTCGAGCGTGACGCTGTTCTTCGAGGACAAGATCTTCAACCAGTTCATGGCCGCCGGCGGCATGGGCGTGACGATCGACGAGTTCAACGGCGACAACTTCGACCACTCGGGCCTCGGCTTCATCGGCGGCGGCTTCTTCCAGGCGGCCACCAGCGGCTCGCGCCCGATCGAGGTGCGGCCGGTGCCCCGCGGTACGCCGCGCTGGGGCGCCGAGTGGAAGCACGCGATGGCGAAATACTTCAATCGCTCCTTCCCGATCACCATCCAGGGCGCGTGCCAGAGCTACCGCGGCAACCATCTCGACCTCGATCCCACTTACCGCGATTCCTACGGCCAGCCGCTGCTTCGCATGACGTTCGATCGCCACGAGAACGAGCACAAGATGTCGGTGTGGCTGACCGACAAGGCCGCCGAGATCGCCAAGGCGATCGGTCCCTCCAAGATCAACGTCACGCCGCGCACCGAGAAGTACACCATCGTGCCCTACCAGAGCACGCACAACACCGGCGGCGCGATCATGGGCGCCGATCCGGCCACGAGCGCGGTCAACAAGTATCTGCAGAGCTGGGATGTGCCGAATGTATTCGTGGTCGGCGCGAGCGCCTTCCCGCAGAACGGCGGCTATAACCCGACCGGCACCGTGGGTGCGTTGACCTTCCAGGCGCTGCAGGCCATCAAGACGCGCTACCTCAAGCGGCCGGGGCTGCTCACCTAAAAATACTCTCGGGGTCAGGTCTTGTTCCGTGCGTCATGTGGCAATTCAAGACCTGACCCCAGCCCAGTTTCGGGCGCGGCTAACTGCCTCGCGCCAGCGCGCCATCTTTTCTTCCGCTTCGCCGCGGGGCATGCGCGGCTCGAAGCGCTTCTCCAACGTCCAGTGCGAAGCGAGCTCCTCGCGCGACTTCCAGAGGTCGACCGTAAGGCCGGCGAGATAGGCCGCGCCGAGCGCGGTCGTTTCCAGCACCTTGGGGCGCAGCACCGGCACGCCGAGGAGATCGGCCTGGAATTGCATCAAGAGATCGTTGGCCGAGGCACCGCCGTCGACGCGCAGCTCGGTCAGGCGCTGGCCGGCATCCTTCTGCATTGCTTCCAGGAGTTCGGCGCTCTGGAAGGCGATCGACTCGAGCGCGGCGCGCGCGATATGCGCTTTGGAGGTGCCGCGCGTCAGGCCGATCATCGCGCCGCGCGCATGGGCGTCCCAATAGGGCGCCCCCAGGCCAGTGAAGGCGGGTACCAGGAATACGTCGCCTGAATCCAGCACGCTCGCTGCGAGCCTTTCGATTTCCGAGGAGGACGAAAAGAAGTGCAGCTCATCGCGCAGCCACTGCACCACCGCGCCGCCGATGAAGACGCTGCCTTCGAGCGCGAACTCCTTTTCGCGCACCTGGGCGCAGGAGGTCGCGACCAGGCCGTTCTTCGACTGCACGACCTTATCGCCGGTATGCAGCAGCATGAAGCAGCCGGTGCCGTAGGTGTTCTTCGCCATGCCGGGCTTGTGGCAGGCCTGGCCGAAGAGCGCCGCCTGCTGGTCGCCGGCGATGCCGCCGATGATCAGCGGCTCGCCGAGCACGCTCGCCGGCAGTATGCCGAAGGAATGGGCCGACGGATGCACGTCGGGCAGCACGGCGCGAGGCACGCGCAGCAGCTTCAGCAGCTCCGGATCCCAATCGTTGGTGTGGATGTTGAAGAGCATGGTGCGCGAAGCGTTCGACGGATCGGTCACGTGCGTGCGATTGCCGGTGAACTGCCAGACGAGCCAGGTATCCACGGTGCCGAAGGCGAGCTCGCCGCGCTCGGCGCGCCCGCGCGCGCCCGGAATCTCATCCAGCAGCCACGCGAGCTTGGTGCCGCTGAAGTAGGGATCGATGACCAGGCCGGTGCGCTCGGCTACCAGGCTCTCGGCGCCGACTTGCTTCAGCTCGTCGCACATCGGCGCGGTGCGCCGGTCCTGCCAGACGATCGCGTTATGGAGCGGCTCGCCGGTCTGGCGGTCCCACAGCAGCGTGGTCTCGCGCTGGTTGGTGATGCCGACCGCCATCACGTCGTTTAGCGAGACCTTCGCTTTCTGCACCACTTCGCGCGCCACGTCGCGTTGCGTGCGGAAGATCTCCTTGGGGTCGTGCTCGACCCAGCCGAGATCCGGATAGATCTGGCGGAACTCGCGCTGCGCCATTGCGACCGGCGCGCCGCGTTCGTCAAAGAGAATCGCTCGCGAGCTGGTCGTACCCTGATCGAGTGCAAGCACATGGCGCACCGAAAAATTCTAGCAGGGGGTCGATGCTAGAATCCGCGCCCATGCCCCTGCCGGTTTCCGCTGTCGAGCGCGAGCTCACCCACGTTCGGCGGGTGCGCTATGAAGGCTACAAGCGCGCCGACGGACTCTGGGACATCGAAGCGCATCTGCTCGACACCAAGAACCACGACTATCAGCTGAAGACCGGCGTGCGCCGCGCCGGCCAGCCGATCCACGACATGTGGCTGCGCGTGACGATCGATCGCAGCTTCACCGTGGTCGATGCGCTGGCGTCGATGGACGCCGTGCCTTATCCGGGCGGCTGCGAAAAGATTCCGCCTGCCTACCGCAAGCTGATCGGGCTCAATCTGACGCGCGGCTTCCGCAAGAAGACCTGGGATCTGCTCGGCAACATCAGGGGCTGCACGCATCTCACCGAGATGCTCGCGGGCCTGCCGACCGCGGCGATCCAGAGCTTCGCCGGCGAAAGGAAGGAAGAGCTCGACGATGGCACCAAGCC
>DASWER010000045.1:0-1982 GCA_036394655.1 Burkholderiales bacterium | reverse complement strand
GTTCTCCTACAAGGACGGCATCCCGCTCGACGCCGACTGGGTGCTCGACTGCCGCATGCTGCCCAACCCGCACTACGACCCGCAGCTGCGGCCTTTCACCGGCTGCGATGCGCCGGTCGCCGAGTATCTGCAGCGCGACGCCTCCGTGCAGCGCTGGCTCGAGGATGTGCAGCGTCTGCTGCGGCACTGGCTGCCCGAGATCGTGCGCGAGAACCGCAGCCACGTCACCGTGGCGATCGGCTGCACCGGCGGCCGCCATCGCTCGGTGTATCTCGCCGAGGAGCTGGCGAAGGCGTTCCGCGCCGACTGGCGCGTGCTGGTGCGCCACCGTGTGCTGGCCGAGGAAAGCGCGCCATAACAGAGCTGCCGCTGTTTCCCCTGCACACGGTGCTGTTCCCCGGCGGCCGGCTGCCGCTGCGCATCTTCGAGCAGCGCTACATGGACATGGCGAAGCTCTGCCTGCGCGACAACGCGCCGTTCGGCGTCTGCGCCATCCGTGAGGGCGCCGAGGTTGGCGCGCCGGCGGTGCCCGCCGAAGTCGGTTGCCTCGCACGCATTGGCGAATGGGACATGCCGCAGCTCGGCGTGCTCCAGGTGGTGGCGCAGGGCGAGAGCCGCTTCCGGATACTGGAGCGGCGCACCGAGCCGAGCGGGCTGCAGCGCGCGCACGTCGAGCTCATCCCCGAGGACGAGGACGCCGCAGTCCCCGCGCATTGCAGCGCCTGCGTGCGGCTTCTCGAGCGCGTAATCGAGCAGCACGCGGGCCTGCTCGCGCCGCCGCATCGGCTGCAATCGGCTTCGTGGGTCAGCGCACGCCTCGCCGAGCTGCTGCCCTTGCCGCTGACGGCGAAGCAGGAGCTGCTCGAGCTCGCCGATGCCGCCGCGCGGCTCGACCGGCTCAACGCGCTGCTTCGCGCAAGCGCCCGAGAAGCGCCTTGACCGGCGCGGGCAGCGCTGCCGCGTCCGCCTCTTCGAGCCTGAGCCACCGCCCTTGCGTTCTCCTGCGCACGTCGCACAGCAGAGGCTTGATGCGCAGCCGGAAATGCGTGAAGCCATGGTCGATCGGCGGTAACCGCTTCGCACCCGCCGGCGCTTTGCCGACGTGCTCCGGCGGGCACCATAGCCCGCCCCAGATGCCGGGCGCCGGCCGGCGCTCGACCAATACCGCGCCGTCGTGGCGCAACACCAGCCAGGTGACGCGCCGCTCGGGCAGCTCGCGCCGCGCGCGCGGCGCCGGCAGCTCGTCGATCCGCTGTTCCTTCCGCGCCACACAGTCGCGCGATACGGGGCAGGCCTCGCAGCGTGGCTTGCGCCGCGTGCACACCGTGGCGCCGAGATCCATCAGCGCTTGCGTATAGGCTTCGATGCCGCGAGCGGGAAGCAGTCGCTCAGCCTGCTCCCATAGGGAGTCTTCGTTGGAAAGACCAAAGGCGCGCGCCAGCACGCGCTTCACGTTGCCGTCGAGGATCGCCGCGCGCTCGCCATAGGCGAATACTGCGATAGCCGCCGCCGTGCTGCGCCCGACGCCGGGTAGCTCGGCGATCTGACCTGCCGTGCGCGGGAAACCCTTGTCTGCGATCACCCCGGCAGCGCGGTGCAGGTTGCGCCCGCGCGCGTAATAACCCAAGCCGCTCCAGAGCTCGAGCACTTGCTCTTCGCTCGCCGCCGCGAGGGCCGCGACGTCCGGAAAGCGGCGCAGAAAGCGCTCGTAGTACGGGATCACCGCCGACACCTGGGTCTGCTGCAGCATCACTTCCGAGAGCCAGATGCGATACGGGTCGCGCGTGCCCTGCCACGGCAGGTCGTGGCGCCCGTGACGGCGCTGCCAGGAGACCAGCCTATTGGCAAAATGAGGCGCAAAAGCCATGCGGTAACATTCTCGCAGACCCATGGCGGCGTTCATCCTGCGGCGGCTCGGCCAGGCGATTCTCGTCATGCTCACCGTCGGGCTGATCGCGTTTGCGCTGTTTCGCTACGTCGGC
>DASWER010000044.1:0-6632 GCA_036394655.1 Burkholderiales bacterium | reverse complement strand
CACGTCCTCGTCACCGGCGGCACCGGCTACGTCGGCAGCCTGCTGGTGCCGCAGCTCCTCGAGCAGGGCTACAAGGTCAGCGTCTACGACACCATGTACTTCGGCGACGAGGGCCTGTTCCCGAAGAGCCCGCAGCTGAAGGCGATCAAGGGTGACATCCGCGACACCGACAGCCTGTTCGAGGCGATGGCGGGCGTCGACGCGGTGATCAACCTCGCCTGCATCTCCAACGACGCGAGCTTCGAGCTCGACGAGAAGCTCTCCACCACGATCAACCTCGACGCCTTCGAGCCGATGGTGATCGCGGCGAAGAAGGCGGGGGTCAAGCGCTTCGTCTACGCCTCGTCGAGCTCGGTGTACGGCGTCTCCGAGTCGCCCGACGTGACCGAGGACCATCCGCTGGTGCCGCTCACGCTCTACAACAAGTACAAGGGCATGTGCGAGCCGCTGCTCTTCAAGCACCAGGCGAAGGATTTCGTGTGCGTCGTGATCCGCCCGGCGACGCTGTGCGGCTACGCGCCGCGCCAGCGCCTCGACCTGTCGGTGAACATCCTCACCAACCACGCCATCAACGCCGGCAAGATCACGGTGTTCGGGGGCTCGCAGAAGCGCCCCAACCTGCACGTGCAGGACATGTGCGACCTGTACAAGATGCTGCTCACGGTCGAGGACGCGAAGATCGCCGGCCAGACCTTCAACGCCGGCTTCCAGAACCTCTCCATCATGGAGATTGCACAGGTCGCCAAGCGCGTAGTGCAGCAGGAGTTCCCCGACAAGGGCGACATCCCGATCGTGACTACGCCGACCGACGACATCCGCTCCTACCACGTCAATTCGGAAAAAATCCAGCGCGTGCTCGGCTTCAAGCCGACGCACAACGTCGAGGATGCGGTGCGCGACCTGTGCAAGGCGTTCAAGCAGGGCAAGCTGCCGAACAGCATGCAGGACACCGCGTACTTCAACGTGAGGCGCCTGAAGCAGCTGAAAGCTGCATGACCTCCCGAGCAGTCGCCGTCGTCACTGGCGGCGCCGGGTTCATCGGCAGTCACATGGTGGACCTGCTGCTCTCGCGCGGCTTCGCCGTGCGGGCGATCGACAATCTGCTCGGCGGCCGGGTCGAGAACGTGGCGCAGCACAAGGCGAACCGCGACTTCGCTCTGGAAGAGCGCGATGTGCGCAGCTATGCGCCCGACGATGCGCTGTTCAAGGGCGCGAAGTACGTCTTCCATTTCGCCGGCATCGGCGACATCGTGCCGTCGATCGAGCGGCCACTCGAATACATGTCGATCAATGTGCAGGGCACGGCGCACATGCTCGAGTGCGCCCGCCAGGCGAAAGCCGACAAGTTCGTCTACGCCGCGTCTTCGTCCTGCTACGGCCTCGCCGCCGTGCCGACGCGCGAGGACCATCCGATCGCGCCGCAGTATCCGTACGCGCTTTCCAAATACCAGGGCGAGCAGGCGGCATTCCACTGGCATCAGGTGTACGGTTTGCCGGTGAACTCGGTGCGTATCTTCAACGCCTATGGCACGCGCTCGCGCACGTCCGGTGCCTACGGCGCGGTGTTCGGCGTTTTCCTGCGGCAGAAGCTCGCCGGCAAGCCCTTCACGGTGGTGGGCGACGGTACGCAGCGCCGCGACTTCCTTTACGTGACCGACGTGGCGAAGGGGTTCCTCGCCGCGGCCGAGACGCAGCTCCAGGGCCGCTTCTGGAACCTCGGCGCGGGTAATCCGCAATCGGTGAACCGCCTGGTCGAGCTGCTCGGCGGCAAGACCGTCCGCATCCCGACGCGTCCCGGCGAGCCCGACTGCACCTGGGCGGACATCGCGCAGATCCGCAAAGACCTCGGCTGGCAGCCCGAAGTGAGCTTCGAAGAGGGCGTGGCGAAGATCACCGCCGACATCGAATACTGGCGCAACGCGCCGCTCTGGGACCCGGAGTCGATCGCCAAGGCGACCGGCACCTGGTTCCGCTACCTCGGACGGAGCTGACCAGTGCTGTCGTCGCTCACCGAGAAGTACCGCCACAAGATCAAGACCGTCGAGGAGCTGCAGGCGCTGCTCGGCAAGCCCCCGCGCAAGAAGAAGGTGATCATGTGCCACGGCGTGTTCGACGTCGTGCACCCCGGCCACGTCCGCCACCTGCTGTACGCCAAGACCAAGGCCGAGATCCTGGTGACGAGCATCACCGCCGACCGCCACATCAGCAAGGGTCAGCACCGCCCCCACGTGCCGCAGGAGCTGCGCGCGCTCAACCTCGCGGCGTTCGAGATGGTCGACTACGTGCTTGTCGACAAGAACGCCACGCCGATCGAGAACATCGCGCTGCTGCAGCCGGAATTCTTCGCCAAGGGCTACGAGTACACCGCCGGGCCGCTGCCGCCGAAGACGCAGGAAGAGGTCGAGACGCTGCGCGCCTACGGCGGCGAGATCATCTTCACGCCGGGCGACATCGTCTACTCGTCGACGCGTCTCATCGACCTCGCGCCGCCGTCGATCAAGAGCGAGAAGCTGCTCACCTTCATGGACAGCGAAAAGCTGACGTTCGATTCGCTGCGCGAGGCGCTCGACAAGCTCGGCAAGTTCAAGGTCCACGTTGTGGGCGACACCATCGTCGACAGCTACACGCAGACGGCGATGATCGGCGGCCAGACCAAGACGCCGACGATGAGCGTGCTCTATGAACGGCGCGACGACTACATCGGCGGCGCCGCGGTGGTGGCGGAGCACCTGCGCGCCGCGGGCGCGGACGTGGTGTTCTCCACCGTGCTCGGCGACGATGCGCTCAAAGACTTCGTGCTCGAAGGCCTGAAGAAGCGCGGCGTCGAATGCCGCGCGGTGATCGACAAGACCCGCCCGACCACCAACAAGAACGCCATCGTCGCCGGCGGCTACCGCCTGCTGAAGATCGACACGCTCGACAACCGCTCGATCTCCGACGACATCGTCGGCCAGCTCGGCAAGGCGGTGCGCGAGGTGAACTCCGACGCGGTCGTGTTCAGCGACTTCCGCCACGGCATCTTCAACCGCCGCACCATTCCCGGACTGATCGAGGCGATCCCGGCCGGCCGTTTCAAAGTTGCCGACAGCCAGGTCGCCAGCCGCTGGGGCAACATCACCGAGTTCAAGGGCTTCGACCTGATCACGCCGAACGAGCGCGAAGCGCGCTTCGCCCTCGCCGACCAGGATTCGGGCATCCGGCCGCTCGCCTCGGCGCTCTACGACGCCGCGCATTGCCAGACGCTGATCCTCAAGCTCGGCGAGCGCGGCGTGCTGACCTGCCGCAGCGCCGACCACGAGTCGCTCGATTCCTTCATCGTCATCGACTCGTTCGTCGACCGCGTGGTCGACGCGGTGGGCGCGGGTGACGCGCTCCTCGCCTACGCGACGCTCGCCAAGATGGCGAGCGGGTCGGACGCGATCGCCACCATCCTCGGCTCGATGGCCGCGGCCTGCGAGTGCGAGGTGGACGGCAACGTCCCGGTGACTCCCGCCGACGTGCGGCGCAAGATCGACGCGGTCGAGGCCGAGGCAAGCTACAACGAGCGCCGCAGCGCTTGAAAGTCATCGTCGTCGGGCTGGGGGTGCAGGGGCACAAGCGTCGCGCCGCCGCGGGCGCCGACTACGTGGCGAGCGTCGATCCGGCCAACGCGCAGGCCGACTTCAAGTCCATTCAGGATGTGCCGCTCGAGCGCTACGACGCGGCGCTCGCCTGCATCCCCGACGAGCCGAAGGTCGAGGTCCTCGACTATCTGCTGCGCCATGGCAAGCACGCGCTGGTCGAGAAGCCGCTCTGGGCGAGCCGCGACGACCAGATCCTGCGGCTACAAGCGCTCGCGCGAGAGAACCGCGCCGTTTGCTATACCGCCTACAACCATCGCTTCGAGCCACACTACGTGCGCATGCGCAAGGTGATCGAGTCGGGTGTGCTCGGCACCATCTATCACTGCCGCATGTTCTATGGCAACGGCACGGCGCGACTCGTGCGCGATTCCGCGTGGCGCGATCAGGGCGCAGGTGTCTTGCCCGACCTCGGCTCGCACCTGCTCGACACCGTGAACTTCTGGTTCGGCACCATGGCGAGCGACTACCGCATCCTGTCGGCGCGCTGCTTCGAGAACCGCGCTCCCGACCACGTGGTGATCGCCTCGCGCGGCGCGCCCCAGATCGAGCTCGAGATGACGCTGCTCTCCTGGCGCAATCACTTCACCTGCGATCTCCTCGCCGAGAAGGGCTCGGCGCATATCCGCTCGCTCTGCAAATGGGGGCCGACCACCTTCACCCTGCGCAAGCGCGTCCTGCCTTCCGGCCGTCCTGCCGAGGAAGTCGATACGCTCGAGCAGCCCGATCCGACCTGGGCGCTCGAGTACGCGCATTTCAAGGCGCTGTGCGAGAGCCGCGCGGCGACGGATTTGTCGCGCGACCTCTGGCTGCAGAAGACGCTGCGGCCGCTCGGCGAGCGCGCCGTGGCGCTGGCGGCGACATGAGCGCGCCGGTCGTCGGCTTTGCCGGCATGACGCACCTCGGGCTGAATTCCGCGGCCGCGGCGGCGGCGCGCGGCTTCGCGGTCGTTGCCTATCACCCCGCAAGCTGCCCTGCGGTGGTCGAGCCGGGATTGGACGAATGCCTGCAGCAGCACGCCGGGCGTCTGCAGTTCACCGCCTCGCTCGATGCGCTCTCGCGCTGCGATCTCGTCTACATCGCCGCCGACGTGCCGACCGACGATGCCGGCAGGAGCGATCTCGAGCCGATTCGCGGCCTGATCGATTCGGTAACGCGCGTGCTCGGCAGCAACGCGGTGCTTGTCGTGCTTTGCCAGGTGCCGCCGGGCTTCACCCGCTCGCTCGAGCTCGCCCCCGGGCGGCTCTACTACCAGGTCGAGACGCTGGTCTTCGGGCGTGCGCTCGATCGCGCGCTCAATCCGGAGCGCTTTATCGTCGGCTGCGCTGATCCATCGGCGCCTTTGCCGAACAGTCTGGAAAATTATCTGCGCGCTTTTGATTGCCCCATCCTGCCGATGCGCTACGAGAGCGCGGAGCTGGCGAAGATCGCGATCAACTGCTGCCTCGTCTCCTCGATCAGCGTCGCCAACACGCTCGCCGAGCTGTGCGAGGGAATCGGTGCGAACTGGTCGGAGATCGTGCCGGCGCTGAAGCTCGACAAGCGCATCGGCCAGCACGCCTACCTCGCACCGGGCCTTGGCATCGCCGGCGGCAACCTGGAACGCGACCTGGCGACGGTGATCCGCTTTGCCGGGGAGTTGAAAACGGATGCCGGCGTGGTCAAGGCCTGGCTCGCCAACAGCCGCCATCGCCGCGACTGGGCGGCGCGCACCATCACGAAACTGCTGTTGCAGAAGAATCGGCAGGCCGTCGTCGCCATCTGGGGCCTCGCGTACAAGGAAAACACCGACTCGACCAAGAACTCGCCCTCGCTCGCGACTATCGAGCAGCTCGGCGGCGCGCAGCTGAGGCTCCACGACCCGGTGGTGAAGATCGAGAAGGGTGAGCGCTTCGAAACGGCGCTCGACGCCGCGCGCGGCGCCGACGCGCTGATGATCCTCACACCCTGGCCGCAATACCGCGAGATCGGCTGCGCGGACATCGCCAAGGCGATGCGCGGCCGCATCGTTCTCGACCCCCACGCGGTGCTGAATTCGAACCTGGCCAACGCAGCCGGCCTGCAGATTCACACCCTCGGACATGCTTGAGCACCTGACCGAGCTGCGCCGGCCCAGGCGCGTCGTCGTCATCGGCGCAGCGGGCTTCGTCGGCGGCGCGGTAGCCGAACGCCTTGAGCGCGACAGCGTTCCGGTCCTTAGATTGACGCGCGCCGAAGTCGATCTCGCCGCCGCCGACGGCGAGACGAAGCTCGCGGCATTCCTGCGTGCCGGTGATGCCCTGGTCGCCGCCGCCGCCCGCGCTCCTTGCAAGAATGCCGACCAGCTCCTCGAGAACCTTGCCATGGCGCGCACCATCGCTGCGGCCCTGGGTCGCGCGCGCGATATCGTGCACGTGGTCAACATCAGCTCGGATGCGGTGTACGCCGATTCTCCGCATCCGCTCACCGAAGAGTCCTGCGCATCGCCGAATACGCTGCACGGCGTGATGCATCTCGCGCGCGAAGTGGTGTTGAACACGAGCGTGAAGGCGCCGCTTGCGCACCTGCGCCCCAGCCTCCTGTATGGCGCGCGCGATCCGCACGACGGCTATGGCCCCAATCGCTTTCGCCGGCTCGCGGCGGCCGGCGAACCGATCGTTCTTTTCGGGGAAGGCGAGGAGCGGCGCGACCACGTCTTCATCGACGACCTCGCCGAGCTGGTCGCCCAGGTGATCTACCGCCGCAGCACCGGGACGCTTAATGTCGCCAGCGGCGAAGTGCACAGTTTCCGCGCGATCGCCGAGAAGGTCGTCGCGCTCTCGGGGAACAAGGCGGTGACGGTGAAAGGCTCGCCGCGCAGCGGCCCGATGCCGCACGGCGGCTACCGCCCGTTCGATATCTCGGCGTGCAAGCGCGCGTTTGCGGATTTCCGCTATACATCGCTGCCCGAAGGGCTGAAGAAGGCGCAGGGGGGCGGGTAATGCGCGAGACAGACCTGCTGCGCTCCCTGCCGAAGACCAAGCGCAACATCGA
>DASWER010000043.1:0-9114 GCA_036394655.1 Burkholderiales bacterium | reverse complement strand
CAGCGAGATGCTGCGCCCATGCACGCGAATGGAACATGATCGGCTTGCGTTCGCCGTAGAGGAACAACATGGGCACCTGCGGCTCGAAGACGCGCACGCCATGCAGGCCACCGGCGGCGCCGAGCCATCGCACGGCATAGGGATAGCCCATTTGCGAATGGATGGTGCTGCGGTCGGTCGGACAACGCAGCATCCGCGCCATGGCGCGCGCCATCGCATCGCCGACGCGGCCGCCGATGCGCCAGGCCAGCGCAAGCCACAGCTGGTACGCGAGCACCATCAGCCTGCCCTTGAGGCCGAGCTCGGCGAGATTGCGCCGCGAGCCCGCATCGCCGATGTCCACGCCGATCACGCGCTCGACGAGCTGCGGATGGCGCATCGCGAACTGATAGCCGTAGAAGCAGCCCCAGTCGTGCAGCAGGAGCGTGACGCGCTCGCCGCGGCTGACCTGCTCCACCACGTGCCGGATGGTCTCGACTACCTCATCGAGCGCATACGCGCGCTTGGCGCCGGCGAGCTCAAATCCGGGGAGCGAGAAGCGCACGCAGCGGTAGCGATCCTTCAACGCCGCCACTTGCGCGTTCCACAGCCGATAGCTGTCGGGCCAGCCGTGAATCATCACGATCGTCGTGGCGCCGCCGCCTTCGACGATCACCTCGACGTCGTCGACCTTCATGGCCGACTATGCTACGCGTGCTGCTCAGTGCATTGCGACGAGCGCCGCCTGCCAGAGGAGCAGCGCCTTGCGGCGCACGCGCACCACGCTGCCGGCTTGGGCCCAGCGCGCTTCATCGTAGTAGGCCTCGTGCGGCGAGATCTGCCGCCAGGCCCAGCGCGCCAGCGAGCCCGAGAGCTTGCGCGGTCCCCAGGCGCTCTCGAAGACGTCGCCGTCGATCACCACCAGGAACTCGACGTCGGCGCGCTGCAGGTTCTCGCTTCTGCGCAGGCGTTGCAGCGTGGTCTTGTCGGCAAACGCGAGCAGCTCGTACTGCGCGGTGGTGGGCGCGGGCTCGTCGCCCGCGTGATCCATGGACCACACCGACGAGATCTCGGGGCAGCCCACGGCGACACTCGAGACGAAGCGCTTGATGTCGGCGGTGGGAAGAGGCATGCACCATTTTCTGCCGGCCCGGGCGCGAAGCGACTACGGCTGGATAGGCCGTGCGGCCTAGAAGCGCTGGCCCTTGATCATCCAGGGAATCGTCGGCCCGCTTTCCTCTTCGTTGCCGCCGCGCGCCGGCGTGCCCTTGCGCGGGCGGCCGCGGCGGAACGTCACCGAGAACACCTTGAGCGGCGGCACCTTGGGCGGGGCTTCGAGGAACGAGCAATCGGACTCGGTCGGCACGGAGAGCAGCGCGCCAACGCGTTTGCCGTCGACGAAAACCGTGTAGCGCAGCATGTGCATCGAGCCGGTTGCGGGCTGCGCCACGATGTCGTACTTGCCGAGCCTATACTGCCTTCGCTCAAGCATTCACGGCACTTGTGCGTTTGCCCCAGATCGCCCAGTACTGCTGGCCGCGCTTCTCGACGGTGAAGCGCACCACGGTCTGTGGATCGACGCCGTGCACGCTGCGCGCCTTTTCTTCAGGCGCATGGCCCTCGAGCGCATCGCCGAAGACCAGCAGGCCCTCCGCCGCCGCGCCCTGCAGCACGAGCTGGCAGTGCTTGAGACGCTCCTGCCCTGCCGGGCTGTCGTACCACGGCTGCGAGCCATCGGTATTCGGCGCCCAAAGCAGGCAGCCGCAACCGCCTTCGCGCGACTTCACTGCATCGGACCAAAGGCCCAGCACCACTGCGCCGTCGGATTTGCGCACGCCTCCCCAGCTGGTGCGCGGATTGTCGAGATACACGCCGCGCGCTTCGAAAGCGGCGCTGCGCGAGATGAGCCGGCGCCCTTTGGCGCCCTTCGTGGGGGCGGCAGCGCGCCGCTTCACACCGTCCTGCAGCGCGGCAGCGCAAAGCGCGGCGACTTCCTCCTGGCCACGCTCGAGCGCGTTCGCCTTTAGCTGCTCGATCTCTTGCCGATCGAGCTTGGCCACGCGCTCAGCGGTCCAGTCGGAAGGATCGTGCCTGGTGAATTGACGTACCGGGGTGAGATTGGCCATGGGTCAAGCCGCGAAGCGCGTGTACTGCAGCTCCTCGGCGAAGAATCTGGCGGGAGCGCCGGCGCTGAGTCGAGCTGCGCTGCCCCATTTCGCCCAGTACTCGCCGCAGAGCCTGATCACGCGCAACGAAACCGACTCGGCCGGATCGATACCCGCGCGCTCGCCATAGTCGAACAGTCCTTCGGCAGTGCCGCGCAGCATCGCGAGCTCGCAATGCTCGAGCCTTTCGCGCTTGCTCGAGCCACCGACCCACTCCAGGGCGGGCGCCCAGAGCAGGCAGCTCGAGCCGTGATCGCCGATATGGATATCGACGCTTCTCATGGCGAGCACCACGTTGCCGTCGTGCGCGCTGACACCGCTCCAGCTATAGGCCCGGTCCTTGAGAATCACTCCGCGCGCTTCAAACGCAGTAGCGCGGGGCAATCGTTGGTGGGTCATCTGCTTCACTCCTTGCACTCCAGGGCGAAGCAGGGGGACGGAGATACAGGCCGGTCGGCCTTCGAACGCAGCGCTTCGTCATTCCTTATACACCGTAACGCCCTCTGCCGGTGGGATATTTAGGCCATACAATGGTCGATGGCTAAAGAAGCTTTATTGACGATGGATGGCGTAGTCCAGGAAGTGCTGCGCAACACCCAGTTCCGCGTATCGATGGAAAACGGCGCGAGCGTGCTCGCCTATGCCTGCGCGCGACTGCGGCAGAACCGCATCCGCATCATTGCCGGCGACAAGGTGACGCTGGAGATCTCACCGTACGACCTGACGCGCGGGCGCATCAATTTCCGCCACAAGGATGAGCGGCCCGCGGCAGTCTCCGCGCCGCGGCGTTTCCCCTTCAAGCGCAAGTAGTCAGTTAAATTCCTTGACGATGGCGTGCTTGTGCGGCACCCACGTCGCCCAGTACTCGTCGTTGCGCTTCTCGATCTCGAGCTTGAGCACGGTTTGCGCGTCGACGCGATCGGCTCGCACGCCGCTGCGCTTCGTTGGCGTGGCGGTGGTTGCGCCGCCGTAGACGAGCAGGCCTTCGGCCGCGCCGCGCTCGAGCGCGATGCGGCAGTGCTCGAGGCGCTCTTGTGCGCCCGGTGAATCCGGGTCGCCCACGCCAGGTCCCCAGAGGAGGCACGCCTTGCGGGCGCCCGCCTCCTGCACTTCCTCCACGCGCATGGTGAGCACCACGGCACCGTCGGTGCGCACGCCGCCACGGCTCCACTTGCGGTTGCGCGGACTGACGCCGTGCATCTCGAAGGCTTTGGCGCGCGTCACCAGCCCGCGTGTCGGCACGCCCTTTTGGTCGCGACGCGCCGGTGCATGGCCGCGGGGACGCGCATCGAGTATCTCGGTGCACAGCGCGGCGACCTCGGTCTCCTTCAGGCGCTCGGCGTTGACCAGCAGCGCGCGCAGCTCGGGCGTGCTCAGCTTGTCGATGCGATCCTTGGTCCACTGCGAAATTCTGCCGCGGGGCAGGATGCGTACGTTGTCTTTCATGATCATTCCTCCGAAACAAAAAAGCCCGGGAATCCCGGGCTTTTCTTCAGTAGGCCGGCGGCTTAAGCCAGCTTGAGGTTGGCGGCGCGCAGGCCCTTGGGGCTCTGCTCGATATCGAACACCACCTTGTCATTCTCCTTCAGCGTCTTGAACCCTCCGGCCTGGATCGCCGAGAAGTGGACGAACACGTCCTTGCCGCCGTCCTCCGGGGTGATGTAGCCGTAGCCCTTGGCGTCGTTGAACCACTTGACCGTACCTTTGCTCATGTCTGTTCCTTAGAGTTTTGGAAATCGGGCGTGACTGCCGCCCTGCGAGGACCAAGAGAGAACGAACAGTGAGGAGGTACGAACTGCACCGACCCGACCGGCAACGTCACCGCCTGAAATCCTACTGTACCGTTATACAGGTATCGGCACCCGGCGTCCACCTGCACGCCGCTCCGCGGCTCGCGCTGGACCTGTAGCCGTTAAGCCGGCAGCGAGGAGCTCGGCAAAGGCACCCCGTCCGTCTCGCCTTCGATGCGCGGCGTCTGGTGCGCGCTCCATTGCGCGGCGGCTGCCCTGATCGTCTCGCGCTTCGACGAGACGAAGTTCCACCAGATGAAGCGCGGCCCATCGAGCGGCTCGCCGCCGATCAGCATCACCCGCGCCGGCGTTTCCGCTTGCACGCGCACGGTCTCGCCCGCGGGCAATACCGCCATCACGTAGGGCGCGACCCGCTTGCCATTCAACTGGTAGGCACCCTCGACCGCGTACAGCGCGCGCTCCGCAGCGAGCGCAGGGATCTCGAGGCCGCCACCTGCGGGCAGCGATATGTCGACGTACAGCGTTTCCGAAACCGGCGTGACCGGAGATTCCATGCCCCAGGCTCGGCCGACCAGGACCCGGACCTGCGCATCCTCGCGCTCGCCCGCGGGAATGGCCGAGCTCGCCGTATGCGCGAAGCCCGGCTTTCCATCCTCCAGCGCCCTGGGCATGCCCGCCCAGAGCTGCAGGCCGTGAGCGCGACGCGGTACGGCACGCAGCTCGGGCGGCGTGCGCTCCGAGTGCGCGATGCCCCGGCCGGCGGTCATCCAGTTGATCGCGCCCGGCTCGATCGGCTGGACCGAGCCGATGCTGTCGCGGTGCACGAGATTTCCTTCGAAGAGGTAGGTCACGGTCGACAAACCGATATGCGGGTGCGGACCGATATCGGCGCCCTTGAACGGCTCGAATTCCTCGGGACCGAAATGATCGAAGAACAGGAACGGGCCGACGGATTGCCGCTTGGCCGCGGGAAGCAGGCGGCGAACCTCCAGGTGGCCCACGGGGCGCAGCCGCGCCTGCAGGAGCAGGAGCTCGGCCACTACGCCGCGCGCGCCACCATCGAGGCGCGGGTCCACCAGTACAGCTCGTCGAGCATGTTCTTTGCGTTCGGCTCGAGGTACGTGAGCTCCTTGATGTCCTTGCCCTGCTGGTAGACGGCCATGAAATCGGCGCCCTGGATGTGAACACCGTGGCGCGTCGGCACCATTTGCAGTTCGACGCAGCTGAGGCGCAAATGCTCGATCGAGCGGGCGGCGCCGACGCTGCCGTATCCCACGTATGCCGCCGCCTTGTGATTCCATTCTGGAAAGGCGTAGTCGAGCGCGTTCTTCAGCACCGCGGGCATGCTGCGGTTGTATTCCGCGGTGACGAAGATATAGCCGTCGAACTCGGCGACCTTCTTCTGCCAGCGTTGCGCCACTTCATTCTTCGACGGCACCCACGCGTTGGAGGCCAGCTCGTCGAAGAACGGCATCGGGTACTCGCGCAGGTCGATGAGCTCGACGCTCATATCGCCGCGCGCTGCGGCGATGCCGTGGATCCACTTCGCCGGCTTGTCGCCGAAGCGTGCCGCGCGCGTGGTGCCGATGATCACTGCGATCTTGGGTTTTGCCATGGTGGATCTAAGCTAGCGTCCCATTGCGCATCCGGGTAGTCCAATTTATCGATGGAAGCCATCGATTCGGACGATGGATTACGTGAGGGCCGCCTGATCGGCCACGGGAAGCTTGCGGATGCGCTTGCCGGTTGCCGCAAAGATCGCATTGGTCAGCGCCGGCGCGATCGCCGAGGTTCCGGTCTCGCCCATGCCTCCCGGCAGCTCGCTGCTCTCCACGATGTAAACCTCGATGGCCGGCGCCTCGTTGATCCGCAGCATCGGGTAATCGTGGAAATTGCTTTGCTGGACCCGACCGTCTTTGAGCGTGATCTCTCCACGCAGCGCCGCGGTGATGCCGAAGATGATGCCGCTCTGGATCTGCGCACGGACGGTGTCGGGGTTGACGACGGTGCCGCAATCGACCGCGCAGACCACGCGCCGCACGCGCACCGTGCCGTCCTTCGCCAGCTCGACCTCGGCAACCTGCGCCATATAGGTGGCGAAGGCGTGCTGCAGCGAGACGCCACGACCTACGCCTTTAGGCAATGGCTTACCCCAGCCGGCCTTTTCCGAGGCGAGTTCGAGGACGGCCTTGGCGCGAGGCGTCTTGTCGAGCAGAGAGCGCCGATACGCGACCGGATCCTGCTTCGCCGTTGCCGCGAGTTCGTCCATGAAGCTCTCGACCACGAAGACATTGTGCGACGGCCCGACGCTGCGCCAGAACGCCGTGGGAATGCCCGGCGGTTCCACCCGCACGTATTCGACGTGCAGGTTCGGCAGGCCATAGACCAGGTCGATCGCGCCTTCGGTGGTGTCGGAGTCCAGACCATTGTTGAACCCGGGCGGCACCCAGCGCGCGATGACCGACGAGCCGGCGAAGCGATGGTTCCAGGCGACCGGCGCTCCCTTTCCATCGAGGCCCGCGGAGAGTCGGTCGAAGAAAGTAGGCCGGTACATGTCGTGCTGGATGTCTTCCTCGCGCGTCCACACGACCTTCACCGGACCTTCCACCTGCATGGCGATCTGGACAGCGCGCGTGACGCCGTCAATCTCGAGGCGGCGGCCGAAGCCGCCGCCGAGCAAATGGTTGTGCACCACGACCTTGTCCAGCGGCAGGCCGGCGGTCTTCGCCGCCGCCTCCTGGGCTCGCGCCATGACCTGGCTGCCGACCCACACCTCGCAGCCGTCCTTGCGGACATGCGCCGTGCAGTTCATCGGCTCCATGGTCGCGTGCGCGAGGAACGGCACCTGGTAAGTCGCCTCGACCTTGGTGAGCGCGCTCGCCATTGCGCTGTCGGTATTGCCGATGTTCTGCGCAACGGCGCCCGAGTTGAGCGACGCCTTTGCGAGCTGGTCCACGATCTGTTGCGTGTCGAGCTTGGCGTGCGTGCCGTCGTCCCATTCGATCACCAGCGCCGCGAGGCCCTTCTTCGCCGCGCCCATGTGGTCCGCGACCACGGCTACGGCGTCGTCGAGTCGCACGATCTGGCGCACGGCTTTGACGGCCTTGGCCTTCGAATCGTCCACGCTCTTCACGCGGCCGCCGAACACCGGCGATTGCGCGAGGGTCGCGATCTTCACGCCCGGCGGGCGCGCGTCGATACCATAGACCGCGGTGCCGTTGACCTTCGCCGGCGTGTCCAGACGCCTGGCCGGCGTGCCGATCAGCTTGAAGTCCTTCGGTTGCTTGAGCACCACGCTTTCCGGGACTGGCAGGCGCGCGGCGTCGGCGGCGAGCGCACCATACTTGAGGCGCCTCCCCGACGGCGCGTGAACTACCTCAGCGCTCTGCGCGCGGCAGGACGCCGGATCGACTTTCCAGCGCTTTGCCGCCGCCGACACGAGCATGGTTCTCGCGGTCGCACCGGCCTGGCGCAGGGGCTGCCACGACGCGCGTATCGCGTTCGAATTGCCCGTGGCCTGGATGCCGCCCAGCAAGGGATTGCCGTACAGCTTTTCGTTAGGTGGCGCATGTTCCACCCGCACCTGCTTCAGCTGCACCTCCAGCTCCTCGGCGATCAGCATCGGGATCGAGGTGTAGGTGCCCTGGCCCATCTCGACATAAGGCATCGTCAGGACGATTTGCCCGTCGGCGCCGATGCGGATGAAGGCGTTGGGCGCAAAGCTTTTCGCGGCCGCCGCCTGGGCGCCGCGTGCGCTCGGCAGGTTGAAGCCAAGCAACAACCCGCCACCGGCGGCGAGGCTCGCTTGCAGGAAGGCGCGGCGCTTCATGCCGTCTCCTTCTTGCGCAGCGACTGCGCCGCCTGCTTGATGGCCGCTCGGATGCGCACATAGGTGCCGCAGCGGCAGACGTTGCCCGCCATCGCCTCGTCGATGTCCTTGTCGCTCGGGCGCTTGTTCTCGGCCAGCAGCGCGGCAGCCGACATGATCTGCCCCGACTGGCAATAGCCGCACTGCGGGACTTCGCGATGCAGCCAGGCCTGTTGCACTTCCTTGCCGGCCGGCGTCTTGCCCACGGCTTCGATGGTGGTGATCTTCTTCCCGTCGACCGCAGAAACCGGCGTGATGCACGAGCGCGCCGCAGCGCCGTCGAGATGCACGGTACAGGCACCGCAAAGGCCCAGGCCGCAGCCGAACTTGGTGCCGGTCATGCCGAGCACATCGCGAATCACCCAGAGCAGCGGCGTGTCGTCGTCGACATCGACGCTGCGAGCCGTGCCGTTGATTGTCAGCGTGTAGGGCATGCGCGCTTCCTTCTGTGGATTGGTCGGAAAGGCGAAGACGGCCTGAGAATCTCCGCCCGCCGCGGCGCGCGTATGTCTCCAGATTGCCGCTTCGTGTCAGTCGACACGCGAAAGTGCCAGTTGCCAGCCGAGCCCTAAAGGCGACCTTCCGCCCGAAGGCGTTTGCCGATTTCCCGGATGTTCGCTTCGCCCTTGTCCAGTGCCTCCTGGCTCGTATGAACGGAATAGTTGCCGAGGAAGAGGTCATGCGGATGCTTCACAGCAGAGCCCAGCACGAACCCCGCATCCTGCAAGGCTTCGAACTCGAGGGCCGCGTTCGACGGCTCGAACACCACCAGCTCGCCCGTGTCCACGATCTCCGGCGTCGCAAGCTTGCCTTTATGCAGCGCGAGCCACGCCACCGTGTGCTTCTCGGGCGGCTGGTAGCGCCATTTCTCGCCCTTCTTCAGCGTGACGTCGAGGTAGTTCATCGTCGGCGGCGCCGGCACCTGGCTCGCCGCCTCGCCGAATCGGCCGAGGATGACGCGCGCCGGCCCCTGCCTCCGGAATTGCTGCGGCCCGAGATAGCGTGCCTCGGACTCGATGCTTTCCATCTCGGGCGGGAGCGCGATCCATAGCTGATAGCCCTTGATGCGCGCAGTTCCCGCGGCGCCGCCGGTATGCCACACACCGCCCGCGGCGCGCATCCATTCGACGCCGCCGGTATCGACGATGCCCTTGGTGCCGGAGGTCTCTTCATAGGCGACCTGCCCCTCGAGAATCACCGTGATCGTGGCGATGCCGGAATGCGGATGGAAGCCGAGCGCGGGCATGCGCTTCGGCTCGATGTCGAAGTAATCCAGGAAGACGAAAGGCTTGATCAGCTGGCCGACGTCGGAAGGGCTGACGAGCCGCGTGATCGGCCCCTGCGAGTGGCC
>DASWER010000042.1:0-2585 GCA_036394655.1 Burkholderiales bacterium | reverse complement strand
CAGTCGTACAACGCGGCAACGGCGCGCCTCGGCACCGACATCGGCGTCGACAAGGTGCTCGCCAGCATCAAGAAGCTCGGCGTCGAGCGCGAGCTGCGTCCGTTCGCCTCGACGCTCCTGGGGGCGGCGGAAATGAGCCCGCTCGAGGTGGCGCAGATGTACCAGACCATTGCGAGCGGCGGCTTTCGCTCGCCGCTGCGCGCCATCCGCGAGGTCACCACCCAGGACGGCCGCCCGCTGCAGCGCTACGCGCTCAACGTCGAGCAGGCATTCCCCGCCGAGCCGGTGTATCTCATCACCGCCGCAATGCAAGGCGTGGTGCGCGAAGGCACGGCGCAGAGCCTGCGCAGCTTCCTGCCCGCGGAGCTCGGCGCCGCCGGCAAGACCGGCACCACCGACGAGCAGCGCGACGCCTGGTTCGCCGGTTTCACCGGCGACCGCCTCGCGGTGGTGTGGGTCGGCTACGACGACAATCGCGCGGCGCGCCTCTCGGGCGCAGCTTCCGCGCTGCCGATCTGGGGCGACCTGATGGCCGCGCTCGCACCCGAGCCACTTTCGCTCGCCAAGCCCGACGGCATCGAAGAGGTGTGGATCGACCCGCAGAGCAACCTGCGCGGCGACAGCGGCTGCGCCGGCGCGCTCGAGCTGCCCTTCGCGCAAGGCTCGGCGCCGCAGGAGCGCGCGCCTTGCGCCACCGCCATCGGCACCGCGGTCGACGCCGTCGACAGCACCGTGAAGAAAGCCAAGAGCTGGTTCGAGCGCATTTTCGGGCGATGATGCGGCCGATGAGATTCGCCGCCGTAGTGCTCCTCCTCGCCGCGTGCACCAGCGCTCCCACTCCGGTCGAGCAAGCCCCTGCGCCCCTGCCACCGGAAGTGCAGCAGCCTCGTGAAAACACCCCCATCGCCGGCCTGATGGAGAGCGCGCGCGCCGATGCCGCCGCCGGCCGGCTCCCGAACGCCGCGGCGTCGCTCGAGCGCGCCTTGCGCATCGAGCCGCGCAATCCGCGCCTGTGGCAGGAGCTCGCCCGCGTGCGCCTGCAGCAAGGCGACTACGCGCAGGCCGAAAGCACCGCCGCACGCTCCAACAGCTATGCCGGCAACGACAGCGCGCTGCGCGCCGAGAACCAGCGCGTCGTCGACGAAGCCCGCAGCCGCCGCGCGCGATAAATAGGGACAGACCCTATTTTTCTCATCTAGGATTCGTGCATGCTTTCGTCAGCAGATAACGAGCTGCTGGTTCGCACCGGTCCCGGCACCGCGATGGGCGAATACTTCCGGCGCTACTGGCTGCCGGTGGCGCTCGCGCGCGAGCTGCCGGCGCCCGACGGTCCGCCGATCCGCGTGCAGATGCTCGGCGAGGACTTGCTGGCGTTTCGCGACACGCAGGGGCGCGTCGGCCTGATCGAGCCGGCCTGCGCGCACCGCGGCGCGAATCTCTTCTTCGGCCGCAACGAAGAGGGCGGCATCCGCTGCATCTATCACGGCTGGAAATACGACGTCGAGGGCCGCTGCATCGAGATGCCCAACGTCCCTGCGGGGGCTGCGTATCACGGCAAGATCTCGATCAAGGCCTATCCGACGCGCGAGTCGGGCGAGATGGTCTGGGCGTATCTCGGGCCGCGCGAGCACATGCCGGCGGAGCCGCCGCAGCTCGAGCTCAGTATGCTGCCGGCATCGCACCGCTATGTTTCGAAGCGGCTGCAGATGTGCAACTGGGCGCACTCGATGGAAGGTGCGCTCGACACCGCGCATTTCTCTTTCCTGCACATGCCCGCGCCTTCGGTGACGAGCTACGTGAATCCGGCGACCGCCGCCGATGCGAACCGGCTGCGCTGGCTGCGCGAAGATCCGATGCCGCAGTTCACCATCATCGAGCACGACGTCGGCTTCGCCGTCGGCGGCTCGCGCAAGGCCGACGGCGAGGATCTCTATTGGCGCGCGACGCAGTTCATGCTGCCGTCGCACTCGGTCGCGCCCTCGGCGATGCCGAAGGAGTTCTTCCAGGGCTACTCCTGGGTGCCGATCAGCGACGAGGCCTGCTGGATCTATACCTATGCCTGGCATCCCGACCGGGCACTGACTACCGAGGAACGCGCGCGCTTCGAGAAAGGCGGCTACGGCCAGTTCGCCGAGCTGGGGCCGGGCTACGTGCCGCTGCGCAACCGCACCAACGACTATCTCATCGATCGCGATGACCAGAAGCACCGCTCGTTCACGGGTGTGCCCGGCATCGCCGAGCAGGACGCGCTGGCGCAGGACTCGCAGGGCGTGATCGCGGACCGCACGCGCGAGCACCTCACCGCGACCGATGTGGCGATCGTGCGCTTTCGCCGCCTGATGCTCGGCGAAGCAAAGGCGCTTGCCGATGGCCGCGAGCCCGACGCGCCGCGGCGTGCGGAAAGCTATCGCCTGCGCGCGGGCGGCGCGCTTTCGCCTTCGAGCCTTTCGTTCGAGGAAGTGATGCAGGAGCGCTTCGGCAGTGCCACCGGGAGAGTGGAGCGATGAGGCTGCTGTTCCTTCTGCTTGCGGTAGTGAACCTCGCCTGGGCGCAGGACTACCCGTCGCGCCCGGTCACGGTGATCG
>DASWER010000041.1:0-21918 GCA_036394655.1 Burkholderiales bacterium | reverse complement strand
GGCAACGGCGACGTAGCGATCGCCGAGGCGGCGACCAAGAAGAAGGCGCAGCCGACGGTGCGGCATACGCAGAAGGTGGGCCGCAACGATCCCTGTCCGTGCGGCTCGGGCAAGAAATACAAGCACTGCCACGGCAAGCTGACCTGAGAGGCGGTTAATCGTGGCGGTTAACCTTCCTGCACCGGACCCCGCCGCACTGCATCCCGTTCCAGGCGTCGAGCTCGGCGTCGCCATGGCCGGCGTGCGCAAGGCCAACCGCAAGGACCTGCTGGTCATGCGCCTGGCTGCCGGCACCACGGTCGCCGGAGTGTTCACCCAGAACCGCTTCTGCGCGGCTCCGGTGGTGCTCGCGAAGCAGCACCTGCGCAACGACGTCCAGGCGCTGGTCGTCAACACCGGGAACGCCAATGCCGGCACCGGGAAGGAAGGATTGGCGCGCGCCATGCAGGTGTGCGAGGCGCTCGCCAGCCACCTCGGCTGCGAGGCCGACCAGATCCTGCCGTTCTCCACCGGTGTGATCATGGAGCCGCTGCCTGCCGAGCGCATCGTGGCAGCCCTGCCGCGCGCCCTCCTGCATCAGGACGACTGGCTCTCCGCCGCCGAGTCGATCATGACGACCGACACCGTGCCGAAGGCGTTTTCGCGCAAGCTGCGCCTCTCCGCCGGACCGGTGGTCGTGACCGGCATCGCGAAAGGTGCGGGCATGATCCGGCCCGACATGGCCACGATGCTCGCCTTCATCGCCACCGACGCGCGCGTCTCGCAGCGCAATCTGCAGGGCCTGCTCGAGCGCGTCGCCGAGCGCTCCTTCAACTGTGTCACGGTGGACGGCGATACCTCGACCAACGATTCGCTGATCCTCGCGGCGACCGGCCAGGGCGCAGCGGCCAGCACGCGGCGTGATCTCCTCAAGCTCGAGGTCGCCGTCGGCGAAGTCGCGCGCCACCTCGCGCAGGCGATCGTGCGCGACGGCGAAGGCGCGACGAAATTCGTCACCGTCCAGGTGGAGCGCGGGCGCAACGCCGACGAATGCCGCCGTGTGGCCTACGCCGTGGCGCATTCACCGCTGGTGAAGACCGCTTTCTTCGCCTCGGACCCGAACCTCGGGCGCATCCTCGCCGCGATCGGCAACTCGGGCGTGCGCGGCCTCGATACCGCCAGCATCGACCTGCATATCGACGAGGTGCGCGTGGTCCATCGTGGCGGCCGGGATCCGGCGTACCGCGAGGAGCAAGGGGTGGCGGCGATGAAGAAGCCCGAGTTCAAGCTGCGCGCGGTGCTCAATCGCGGCAAAGCCCAGGCGACGGTCTGGACTTGTGATTTGTCCTTCGACTACGTGAAAATCAACGCGGAATACCGCACTTGAATAAAGAGCTCGAAGAGATCCTGCGGCGACTGGGCGAGCTCCTGCCGGGGCCGGCGCCGGCCACCGACTGGTCGGCAAGCATCGCCTTTCGCTGGCGCTCGAGCGGTCGTGCGGGCATCGCGGGCTCGTTGCATCCGGTGCGGCAGGTGCATCGCATCAAGCTCTCGGATCTGCGCGGCATCGACAAGCAGATCGAGCGCGTCGAGCAGAACACCCGACAGTTCCTGGAAGCACGGCCGGCGAATAACGTGCTCCTCACCGGCGCACGGGGTACCGGCAAGTCCTCGATCGTGAAGGGGCTGCTCAACAAGTACGCAAGACAGGGCGTGCGGCTCATCGAGGTGGAGAAGAACGACCTCATCGACCTGCCGCAGATCGTCGACCAGGTCGCCGACCGGCGCGAGCGCTTTCTGCTGTTCTGCGACGACCTGTCGTTCCACGGCGCCGAGGACGGCTATATCGCCCTCAAGGTGGCGCTCGACGGCTCGATCTCCACCACCTCGGAGAACATGCTGATCTACGCCACCTCGAACCGCCGCCACCTGATGCCGGAGTACATGGCGGAGAACCTCGAGACCAAGTACGTCGGCGACGAGATCCATCCCGGCGAGACGGTGGAGGAGAAGATCTCGCTTTCCGAGCGCTTCGGCCTGTGGGTGACGTTCTATCCGTTCGACCAGGACGAGTACCTGGCGATCGTGGCGCACTGGCTGAAAACGCTCGGCGCCAAGTGGAGCGATGCCGCGCGCGAGCAGGCGCTGCAATGGTCGCTGCAGCGTGGGTCGCGCAGCGGTCGCGTGGCCTACCAGTTCGCCCGCGATTGGGCCGGTCGCCAAGCCAAGAAGTGATTGAAGTTGCGGCCGCGGTGATCCAGCGCCGCGACGGGCGCTTTCTGCTCGCGCAGCGACCCCACGGCAAGGTCTACGCCGGCTACTGGGAATTCCCGGGCGGCAAAGTCGAGGCGGGCGAGGCTGCCGAGCACGCGCTAGCGCGCGAGCTGCACGAGGAGCTGGGCATCGACGTGCGCGCGTCCTATCCCTGGATTACCCGCGAGCACATCTATCCGCATGGGCACGTGCGGCTCCATTTCTATCGCGTGCTTGAATGGGCCGGTGAGCCGCATCCGCGCGAGGACCAGGCGATTGCCTGGCAGGCGATCGCCGCGCCGATGGCGGCGCCGATGCTGCCGGCGAACGCGCCAGTGCTCGCCTCGCTCGCCCTGCCGCACGAATACGCGATCAGCGATGCGGCCAGGCTCGGCATCGCGCCGATGCTGGAACGGTTGCAGCGGCGGCTGGAGGAAGGGCTGGAGCTCCTGCAGATCCGCGAGCCAGAGCTCGATGCGAAGGCACGCGAGCTCTTCACCACGCAGGCGCTGGGGCTTGCGCATCGTTACGGCTGCAAGGTGCTGGTCAAGGCGCCGCACCCGGGAGCCGATGGCATCCACTACACGGCTCGCGAGCTGATGCGCCTCGAGCGGCGGCCGGCGGGTGCCCTGGCCGCGGCGTCGTGCCATACCCGCGCCGAGCTGGAGCGCGCGATGGCGCTCGAGCTCGATTTCGCCGTGCTCGGTCCAGTGCTCGAGAAGAGTGATGCCGCGCCTCTCGGCTGGCCGGGCTTCGCCGCACTTGCGCGCGGCTCCACGATTCCGGTCTATGCGATCGGCGGCCTTGCGCCAGCGGCTATGCAGGATGCCTGGCGGGCAGGCGCGCATGGCCTCGCCATGATCCGCGGGGCCTGGCGCTAGCCCTCGTCGGGCGAATCCGGCGGCTGGTCGTCCTTGGTCGGCACCCGGTAGCCCTCGCTCGCCCACTCACCCAGGTCGATCATCTTGCAGCGCTCGGTGCAAAAGGGCCGCCACTTGTTGTCGGGCGAAAAAGGCGAAAGCTTGCCGCAGCGCGGGCAGGGCACCTGCTTCACAGATTGCAGAAGGTGAGCTCGAAGGGCACGTCCCAGTCGGCGGTGCGGGTGCGCGCGTCTTCGCCGCTTTGGGAGAGGAAGCGGATGTTGAGCACGTATTTGTTGGCGCTGATCTCCGGCACGCAGGCCGCGGTGGGATCGAGCCGCAGTCGCAGCATCTGCGCGGTCTTGCCGCCCAGCATCTGCTGGAACATGCCCTGCGGCGCGTTCACCGCCTGCGGACGCCCCGACTCGCGCAGGATGCGCAGAATGATCGCCGAGCCGTCGCGCAGCGGATAAAGCGGGCCGGTCCAGGCGGCGAGCTGGCCGGTGCGTTCCTCGGCGGGCCGGTGCAGCCAGTAATGGTAGGAGGGCAGGTCGAACTCGCAGGCGCCGCCGGGGATGCCGGTGCGCTGCTTGATCGACATCAGCCAGTCGTTCTCGCGCAGGTACTGCCCGATCTTGCCGGTCATCGAGAAGAGCGCCGCCGAGGCCTGCTCCATGTCGCGCAGCACGCCCGAGAGCGCGTCTTCGGCGATCTCGGGATTGTTGCGGAAGGAGAGCAGCACCTGCTTCTGGCGCTCGAGCTCCTGCAGCAGGTCGGATTTGAGATCCGCGCGGCTCGCGACCTCGAGGATCTCGAACAGCGTAAGCAGCGCCATGTGGTGGTCGTGCGGGTCGCTGCGCGCGATGAAATGGCGCGAGCGCTCGAACAAATCCTCCAGCCGCAGCAGCGTGCGGATGCGCTCGTTGAGCGGATATTCGTAAGTGATCACGCGGCGCGCGTCGGCCAAAAAGCTGGCCGGATTCTGAGCGATTTGGGGGGCCAGCACAACTTAACTCTTGCCAGGCGCGGCCATTTTCACGTACCGGGCGTGCAGCACGGCCACCTGTTTGCGCAGCGCGTCCAGCGTCCCGGCGTTGTCGATCACGTCGTCGGCGGCGGCGAGGCGCGCCGCGCGCGCCACCTGGTGGGCCATGATGGAGCGCGCCTCGCCCTCGGCGAGCCCGCTGCGCGCGCGCACGCGCTCGACCTGGAGCGCTTCGGGGGCGTCGACCACCAGGACGCGGTTGACCCGGCCGCGGTAATCGCCCGATTCGATGAGCAGCGGCACCACGTACACCACATAGGGCCCGCGCGCCGCCGCGATGCGGTGCTCGGCCTCGGCACGGATCAGGGGATGCAACAGGCCCTCGAGCGCCTGCTTGGCGGCCGGGTCGGAGAATACGCGGTTGCGCATCGCCTGGCGGTCCATGGCGCCGGAGGCGGCGACGAAGGCGTCGCCGAAGAGACTCTTGATCTGCGGCAGCGCCGCGCCTCCGGGCTCGGTGAGCTCGCGCGCGATCGCATCGGTGTCCACCACCGTGGCGCCCAGGCGCGCGAACTCCTCCGCCGCGGCGCTCTTGCCGCTGCCGATGCCCCCGGTCAGCCCGACCACGAGGCGAGACGCATCACTCACAGCCTGTCGGCGTACCAGCGCCCGATGACATCACCCCAGAACATCGCGATGACCCCGGCGAACACCAGGTAAGGCCCGAAGTGGAACTTGAACTTCGAATCCCAGCCGCGCCTCGCGGCCAACATCTGCAGCGACCCGAACACGAGCCCGACCACGGACGACAGCAGCATCACGAAGGGAAGTACTTTCCAGCCGAGGAAGCTGCCGACGGCCGCGAACAGCTTGAAATCGCCGTAGCCCATGCCATCCATGCCGCGCAAGGCTTTGAACGCGGCGTTGATGATCCACAGGAACAGGTAGGCGACGGCCGCACCGATGACGGCTTCCCGCAGCGGCACGAAGGCGCCGCCGAGATTCACGATGAGACCGATCCATACCAGCGGCAGCGTCAAGTCATCCGGCAGGAAGCCGGTCTCCTGGTCGATGAAGGCGAGCGCGATGGTGAACCAGACGAATAGCGTCGCGCCGATCCCGGCCAGCGTCGGTCCGAAGCGCCACGCGGAATATGCCGCGCCGATGCCGGCGAGCAGCTCGACCAGCGGGTAGCGCGCGCTGATCCTGGCTCCGCAGTTGGAGCATTTGGCTCTCAGGAGCATCCAGCTCAGCAGAGGAATGTTGCGGAGCGCGGTGATGCCCTGCCCGCAGCTCGGGCAGCGCGAGCGCGGGGTGACGAGGCTGAGCGGCGGCTCCTGCGGCGCGGGCTGGCCGGCGAGCTCGGCGCACTGCGCGCGCCACTCGCGTTCCATCATCTTGGGCAGCCGGTGGATGACGACGTTGAGAAACGAGCCGACGCAAAGCCCGAGCACCAGTGCGACGGCTACGAATACGGCCGGCTCGGCGAGCCAGCCCGCCGAGCTCATGAGCTCAGACAGCCTGCCCCATCTTGAAGATCGGCAGGTACATGGCGATCACCATGCCGCCGATCAGCGTGCCGAGCACCACCATGATCATCGGCTCCATCAGCGAGGACAGCGCCTCGACCGCGTCATCGACCTCGGCCTCGTAGAAGTCGGCGACCTTGCCGAGCATGCTGTCGAGCGCGCCGGTCTCCTCGCCGATCGAGCACATCTGCAACACCATGCTCGGGAACACGTTGGCGTTCTGCATCGCCACGGTGAGCGCGGTGCCGGTCGACACCTCGCCCTGGATCTGCTTGGTGGCGGTGGCGTAGACGTAGTTGCCCGAGGCGCCGCCCACCGAGTCGAGCGCCTCGACCAGCGGCACGCCCGCGGCGAACATGGTCGAGAGCGTGCGTGTCCAGCGCGCGATCGTCGAGATGCGCACCAGATGGCCGAACACCGGCGCCTTCAGCATCAGCCGGTCCATGAAGATCTGCACCGCGAGCGAGCGCTTCCAGGACTCGAGGAAGCCGTAGATGCTGCCGCCGATCACCGGGAAGATGATGAACCAGTACTTCACGAAAGCGTCCGAGATCGCCATCACGAAGAGCGTCGGCGCGGGCAGGTCGGCGCCGAAGTTCGTGAACACTTCCTTGAACGCGGGAATCACGAAGATCATGATCACCGCGGTGATGATGAAGGCCACCGCGATGATCGCGATCGGGTAGAACAGCGCGGCCTTGATCTTCGACTTGATCGCGAGGGTCTTTTCCTGATAGGTCGCGAGGCGGTCGAGCAGCGTCTCGAGAATTCCGGCCTGCTCGCCGGCGGCGACCAGGTTGCAGTAAAGCGCGTCGAAGTACAGCGGATACTTGCGGAATGCAGCGGCGAGCGAGGAGCCGGTCTCGACGTCGGTCTTGATTTCCAACAGGAGCCTCCCTACCGCCGGGTTGGTGGCGCCCTTGCTCACGATGTCGAACGATTGCAGGAGCGGCACGCCCGCCTTCATCATCGTGGCGAGCTGGCGCGTGAAGAGCGCGAGATCCTTTGAGCCGACCTTGCCGCCGCCGCGCTTCTTCTGCTTCTTGACCTTCTGCACCATGATGCCTTGCCGGCGCAGGGTCGCGTTGACCGCGGTCTCGCTCACGGCGCGAATCTCGCCGCGAACGGTCTTACCGCCCTTGTCCTTGCCTTCCCAAGAGAACGCGAATTCCTTCGGCCCTTTTGCCGCGGCCGGTGCGGCTGCTGCCGTTGCCATCTGAGGTACTCCCTCCCACTTCTTGACCGAGCATGATGCCTTTCGCCCGGAGCTTTGTAAAGCCTGAAGTTCCGGTTCTAAACCTCTGAGGTCTCTGTATTTTCTACATCGGCGAGCGGCCGGAAAATGCGCACAGTTTTGATCGTCCGGCCCTGCGCATGAACGATTTCCAGAGGCACGTTGTTGATCTTGATGGAGACATCGGCTTCGGGGATTTCCTGCAGGTGCTCGACGATCAGGCCGTTCAGCGTCTTGGGACCGTCGGTCGGAAGCGACAGTCCGAGGGCGCGGTTCACCTCGCGCACCGGCATTGCGCCCTCGGCGGTGGCCGATCCGTTCTCATCCCAGGCGAGCGGCGCGGCGCTCGGCAGCGTGGTGGTGAACTTGCCGATGATCTCCTCGATGATGTCCTCCAGCGTGACCAGGCCCATCAGCTCGCCGTATTCGTCGACCACCAGGGCGATGCGCTCGCGGTTCTCCTGGAAGTACTGCATCTGCGCGAGCGCCGAGGTCGTCGCGGGCACGTAGTAGGGCTCATCGAGCAGCTCGAGCAGCGCGCTTTCTTCCAGCGGGCCGGCGTGCAGCGCGGCGAGGATCTTGCGCAGGTGCAAGATTCCGGCGATCTCGCCCTCGTGGTTCTTAAACACCGGCAGCCGCATGTGATGCGCAGTCGCGAGTTGGCGCGACACCGTTTCCATGCCGTCCTCGAGGCACACCGACTCGATGCGCGCGCGCGGCACCATGATGTCCTGCACCGTGATCGCGCCGACGTCGAACAGATTGAGCAGGATCGAGAGGTGCTTCTTCGGCATGAAGCTCGACGACTCGAGCACCAGCGTGCGGATCTCCTCGGGCGAGAGCTTGAGCTCGTCGGTCTCCTTGCCCGGACGGATGCCGAGCGCGAGCAGCAGCGGCCGGGCGAAGAGGTTGGCAAACCACGACGCCGGGATCAGCAGCCACATCACCGGTTTCAGCAGGTAGACCAGCAGCAGCGCGCTGCGCTCCGGGTAGGTCGCGCCGATCACCTTCGGCGTGATCTCGGAGAACACGATGATCAGGAACGAGATCACTACCGTGCCGATCGCGTACGCCGCCTTGTCGTCGCCGAGCAGCCGCACCGCGACCAGGCTGGAAATGGTGCTCGAGGCGGCGATCACCAGCGTGTTGCCGATCAGCACGCCGCCGAGCAGGCGGTCGGTGCGCTTGAGCAGCTCGGCCACCATGATCGCGCCGCGATGGCCCTGCGTCGCCAGGTGCTTGAGGCGATAACGGTTGATCGCCATCATCGCCGTCTCGGCGATGGAGAAGAACGCCGACAGCGCGAGCAGCACGCCGAGCGCGCCGAACATCCAGCTTAGCGGGATCTCTTCCATCAGGCCCGGTGCAGCAGCACTTCGAGCACGAAGCGGCTGCCGGGATACGCGAGCATCAGCACGACGAATCCGGTGACGGTCCAGCGCAGCGCGGTGCGCCCGCGCCAGCCGTAGCGCCACCGCCCGGCGAGCAGCAGCCCGAAGATCAGCCACGACAGGATCACGAACAGCGTCTTGTGCTCGAAGCGCAGGGCGCGGCCGAGGAACGTCTCGGAGTAGACGATGCCGAAGGCGAGGCTCGCAGTGAGCACCGCGAACGCGGCGCCGATCAGCGCAAACACCAGCCGCTCGAGCGACAGCAGCGGCGGCAGCCGTCCGAGCGGGCCGTCGAGGCCGGGCACGCCATGCAGGCGCGTTTCCACCTTCGCGATCAGCACTGCGTGCAGCATCGCGACGGTGAAGAGACTATAGGCCAGCATGCCGAAGACCAGATGCAGCCGGAACTCGAAGGACACCGCGTCGGGACTCACGCGACCGGCGAAGAACGCCGGCAGCGGCGCGCAGATCGCGGCAGCGGCGAGCACCAGCGGATAGAGCGCCTCGATCGGATAGAGGAAGGCTTCCAGCCAGCACATCAGCACGGCGAGAAACAGCATCACCGAGAGCGCCTGCGCGAAGCCGAAGCGCAGTTCGGCTGCCGTGAACAGTCCGTGGTAGAGCAAGGCACCGTGCAGCGCGAGCGGCACGACGATCACCGCGCGCTCCCACGGCTGCAGGCTGGTCGCCACTGCGCCGGCGCGCCAGCGCGTATTCCAGAAGTGCCACGCCAGGACCAGGTACGCGGCGGACGCGATCCCGTGAATTACAATGTCGGGCACCTCTTCAGTTTATCACTCTGAAGTTTTGACCCTAATCCTCAAATGCTAGATACCCTGACCGCACGGCTCGCCGGCATCGTCAAGCACATTCGCGGCGAAGCGCGGCTCACCGAGGCCAACATCCAGGAGGCGCTGCGCGAAGTGCGCATCGCGCTGCTCGAGGCGGACGTCGCGCTTCCGGTGGTGAAGCATTTCATCGAGGCGGTGCGCGCCAAGGCGCTCGGCGCCGAGGTGGTGGGCAGCCTTACGCCGGGGCAGGCGCTCGTCGGCGTGGTGCATCGCGAGCTCGCCGCGCTGATGGGCGAGGCGAACGTGCCGCTCGACCTCGCGACGCAGCCGCCGGCGGTCATCCTGATGGCCGGCCTGCAGGGCTCGGGTAAGACCACCACCAGCGGCAAGCTCGCGCGCTTGCTGATCGCGGAGAAGAAGAAAGTGGCGCTGGTCTCGGCCGACGTCTATCGACCGGCGGCGATCGAGCAGCTGAAGACGGTGGCGGCGCAGGCGGGGGCCGAGTTCGTTCCCTCCACCAGCGGCGAAAAGCCGCTCGACATCGCCAGGCGTGCGGTGGAGTACGCGCGCACGCATTACCAGGATGTGCTGATCGTCGACACCGCCGGGCGCCTGGCGATCGATGAAGAGATGATGCGCGAGATCGCCGAGCTGCATGCCGCGCTGCAGCCGATCGAGACGCTGTTCATCGTCGACGCGATGCAGGGCCAGGACGCGGTGAACGTGGCGCGCGCCTTCAATGAACGCCTGCCGCTCACCGGTGTGATACTGACCAAGCTGGACGGCGATGCGCGCGGCGGCGCCGCGCTCTCGGTGCGCCACGTCACCGGCAAGCCGATCAAGTTCGCCGGCGTCGGCGAGAAGCTTTCAGGCCTGGAGCCGTTCCACCCCGAGCGCATGGCGGCGCGCATCCTCGGCATGGGCGACATCCTGTCATTGGTCGAGGAGGCGCATGCCAGGATCGACCTCGACCAGGCGAAGCGCGTCGCCGAGAAGGTGAAGAAGGGCAAGGGCTTCGACCTCGAGGACTTCAAGCAGCAGATCGCGCAGATGAAGAAGATGGGCGGGGTCGCCTCGCTCATCGACAAGCTGCCGGCGCAGCTCGCGAGCCAGGTCGATCCGGCGAAGCTCGCCGACGACAAGCAGTTGAAGCGCATCGAAGGCATCATCAACTCGATGACGCCGCAGGAACGCTCGAAGCCGGAGCTGATCAAGGCTTCCCGCAAGCGCCGCATCGCTGCGGGCGCGGGCGTGCCGGTGCAGGCGGTCAACCAGCTGTTAAATCAGTTCGAGCAGATGCAGAAGATGATGAAGATGATGAAGGGCGGCAACCTGCAGCGCATGATGCGCAACATGAAGGGCATGCTGCCCGGCATGCGCTAGCGGCGCAGCAGCACTTCCATCTCGGCCGCGCCGCGGCCGTCGTTCATGGCGCGGCTCACGGCGAGTCCGCGCTCCTTGTAGTCGCGTGCCGCGGCCAGATCGCCCGCGGCATCGGCCGCGCGCGCGAGCGCCGAGAGATCGGCGAGGATCTTGCGCGGGTCGCCCAGCTCGCGATCGATCTCGAGTGCCTGCCGCAGCGGCTCGAGCGCGGCGAGCGCTTCGCCCTGGGCGTGGCGCGCGCGCCCGAGGGTGCGCAGCGCGTTGGCGGTTTCGGCTCGCGCGGCATTGCCGCGTGAGCGCTCGGCAGCAGCCTGCGCGAGGCGCGCGGCTTCGGCGGCATGGCCCGATTCGAGCTCGACCTGCGCCCGCACGTTGAGAATGGTGGCGGCGTACTCGCAGCCCTGGTTGCAGCGCCGCTCGGCCTGACCCGCCCAGACCGCGGCGGCGCCGGTGTTGCCGCTGGAAAGATCCAGGATTGCCCGGCGCAATTCGGCCTGCAGCTTGCGCCGCTCGGAGAATGGCGTGCGTGGATCGTCAAGCACCGCGGCGAGCGCCGCGCGCGCCTCGGCGTCGCGCCCGAGCCATTGCTGCACGATCGAGAGGTTGATCGCATTGGCGGCGATGGCGTCGGCGTTCTCGAGCGAGGTGGCGATGCGCAGGGCTTCGCCGTAGTGGCGCGCGGCGCCGGCGTAATCGCCGGTCTTGGCGAGCGCCGCGGCGCGCGCCTCGGCGTCGGTGAGGCGCGATTTCGCCACTGAATCGCCGCCTTTGAGCGCCGGCGCGCTGCCGCAGCCCGCGGCGAGCACGATGAGCGCGGCGGCGAGCCAGCGCATCAGCGCGTGCGACCCTTGCCCTGCGCTTCGAAGCTGTCGATCGGCAGCATGCCGTCGGAGCTTTCCTTGAAGGAGTCGCTGAGCGGCCAGATGCGCTTGGCCGCGGTGAGCACGTCGCCCGCCTCGCGCGCCGCGGTCTCGCTGTGATCGAGCAGCGGCCGCGCGCTCTTCAGGGTGAGCTGCGCCTCCTCGCCGGTCTTCTTTAGCTGCGTGGCGGCGGCGTCGATCGACTCGATGCCGCTCGCCAGTTTCTCCGAGAGGGCGGGGATGGCGCGCTCCATGGTGCCCGCCACGCGCTCGACCGCCTGCAGCGTGGCTCCGGTCTGGCGCCCGAGCTCGGCAGTCGTCTGCGCCGCCTCCTCGACCAGCTTGCGCACCGCGCGATGCGTCGCGGGAAGGTGCTCGACCTCCACGCGCAGGCTGGCGAGGATCTCGGTGATGTCCTGGCCGGAGCGGCCGACCTGCGTCATCGCCTGCTTCACCTCGTTGAACGCCGGGATCGCCTGGCGCCTGAAGTCGTCGATGATCTCCGAGATGCCGCGCGCCGGCTCGAAGCTGATCTGCGCGCCCTCCGCGAGCGCGCGCTCGTCCTTGCCGGGCACGATGTCGATCACGCTCGCGCCGATGACGCCGGCCTCGCGCGCGTGGCGGGCGTGCGAGTCCTGCGGGATGCGCATCAGGTACTCGGCTGCGAGCGAAAGGCGCACGTCGACCCCGCCGGAGGCGAGCTGCATTTCGCTCACCGAGCCGACGGTGAAGCCGTGCAGCTTGACCGGCATGCCCTTGTTGATGCCGAGCGCATTGGGCGTGACGAAATGGATCATCGTCTGGCGCACGAACCAGCCCTGCTTGTAGGCGACCAGGCCCATGAAGGCGGCGACCATCAGCAACGCGATCGCGAGGAAGGCGTTGACCTTCAGCAACAGGCCGGAGAAGCGTCCCGGCGGAAGCGCGATATTCATGCATCCTCCCTCGTATCGACATACAGCACGGTGCCGGCCGGCTGGCGGGCACGGTACTCGGCTTCGAAGCGCGCGGCGTGGCGGCACTCGGCGTGCGACAGGCCGTCCTCGAGCGCATCGAACACCATCAGCTCCGGCGCCGAGACCAGCAGGCGCACGAAGCTCGCCATCTTGCGCTCGAGCGCGCCGAGCTCATCGGGCAGGCGCGCGAGGAAATAGCGCGGCTCGGCGCCGAATGCGCTCAGCACATCGTTGGCGAGCTGCGCGACGTGCTCGAGCGGCGGCGTGCCGTGGTAAGCGGCGGGCAGCGCGATGTTCTCCCAGGCATTGAGATTGGTCATCAGGCCGACGATGGGCGACACCGCGCCGACCCGGGCGCGGACCTTTTCGCGCCGGCCCGCGGCGAGCGCCAGCGCCGGCTCGCCGAACAGCTCGAGCTCCTCGCCCGGCTCGCAGCGCACCTTGAGCATTGCGGTGACGAGGTGCGCCTTCGCGTCGTCGTCGGGAAGGTGCAGGCGCGTCACCGCGCCTCTCGGCACCGACACCTGCACCTCGTGGCGCGAGGTCTTGCGCTTGTAGCGCACGGCAAGCTCACTCATACGTTCGCCTTGACCAGCCCGAAGAACAGGATGCCGAACACCACATACGCGAACACCGCGTTGATCAGCAGCACCAGCATCATGCTTTGCGTCACCGCTTTGGTGACGACCTTCGGCACGGCGTTCTGCGTGAGATCGGGCGGATTCAGGCCGTGCCAGCAGCAGCACACCGCGATGGCGAAGCCGAACAGCAGGCTCTTGAGCGTCGAGTAATAGAAATCCACCGGCGTGAAGAGCTCGAACAGCCGCCCGGTGAGCTCCTCGAACGACGCTTCGATGATGAACGGGCTGAGCACCAGTCCGCCCAGCACGGCGAGGAACTGCACGTAGAAGGTGAGCGCCGCGGTGGCGAGCATGATGCCCGCGACGCGCGGCAGCACGAGGTAATCGTAGAGATCGATCCCCATGTAATGCAGCGCGCGCGTCTGCCCCGAGACGCGCATCATCGCCATTTCCGCGGACACCGCGGTGCCGGTGCGCAGGATCACCACCACCGCCGCGGCCAGCGGGCCGATCTCGCGGAACACGAGCAGCAGCAGGATCTTTACGGCGAGGTCGACGTCGGCGTCGAGCATGTTCATCATCACGGCGATGATGATTACGCCCAGGCCGCAGGCGCGCATGACGACGCCGGTCGACGCGGTGACGCCGGTGAAATACACCTGGCGCAGGAACGACTCGAGGATCGGCGGCTTGCGCAAGTGCGGCAGGCGCGCGGCGACGTTGAGCGACAGCTGTATCGCGCCCTCGATCTCGCGCAGTGCCTGCAGCATCCCTTTCCCCCTGTTTCATTGTCGCATTACCGCGCCGCGAAAACGCCTTGCAGGCTGGCCGCTCGGCAGGTGACGGACAACACTGCAAAAGCGCGGTTTTTTCCCGTATAATCCGCGCCTTTTCGCGGTTCCGGAGCAATCTCAGATGGTGGTGATTCGACTGCAGCGCGGCGGCGCCAACAAGCGTCCCTTCTTTCACCTGGTGGTGGCCGATTCGCGCCGGGCGGCCTCGGGCAAGTTTCTCGAGCGCCTGGGCTTCTACGATCCGAAGGCGCCCCAGGGGCGCGAGGCGCTGCGCGTCAACGTGGAGCGGGTGAAGCACTGGCAGGGGCGCGGTGCGCAGCTTTCGCTGACCGCCCGGCGGCTGGTGAAGCAGTTTGTCAAAAAGGCCGCCTGATCGGTTGATCGACATGGGCCGCGTCGCCGGGTCGTACGGCTTACGCGGCTGGCTCAAGGTGGCGCCGGGCGGCGGACTCGCCGCCGCACTCAGCCAGGCGACAGAGTGGTGGATCGGCGAGCGGCCGTATGCGGTCGCCGAAGCGAAGGTGCATGGCGCGGGCGTGGTCGCCAAGCTGGAAGGCATCGAGAGCCGCGAGCAGGCGCTGGCGCTGAAAGGTGCCCGGGTCGCAATGCCGCGCGAAGCGCTGGCCGAGCCGGGCGAAGGGCATTACTACCTCGTCGACCTGCTGGGTCTCGAGGTGTTGAACGAGCAGGGCGAGCGGCTGGGTGCGATCGCGCAGTGGATCACGAATGGTGCCCAGGACGTGATGCAAGTCGCCGGCGAGCGAACGCGCCTCATCCCGTGGGTGAGCGCGATCGTGAAGCGGGTGGATCTCGAGCGCCGGCAGGTGGTGGTCGACTGGAGCGCCGACTGGTGATGCGCTTCGATGTGGTGACGCTGCTGCCGCAGATGTTCTCGGCGATTACCGGGAGCGGCATCACCAGCCGGGCGCTGCAGGCCGGATTGTGGCAACTGGCGACGTGGAATCCGCGCGATTTCACGAGCGACAATTACCGGACGGTCGATGACCGTCCTTACGGCGGCGGGCCGGGCATGGTGATGCTGGCCGAGCCGCTGGAAAAGGCCCTGGACGCCGCGCGCGGCGCAGGTGCGGGGCGCGTGATTTACCTGTCGCCGCAGGGCCGGCGACTGGATCACGGCAAGGTGATGGAGCTTTCGAAACAAAGCTCGATTACCCTGCTGTGCGGCAGGTACGAAGGCGTGGATGAGCGCTTGCTCGGGCGCCGGGTGGACGAGGAGCTTTCGCTCGGCGACTATGTGCTCTCGGGCGGCGAGCTCGCCGCGATGGCGCTGATCGATGCCTGCGTGCGCCAGCTGCCCGGGGCGCTGGGCGACGAGAATTCGGCGCTCGAGGAGTCGTTCGCGGCGGGGCTGCTCGACTGCCCGCAGTACACGCGGCCCGAGATTTATGCGAGCGAGCGGGTGCCCGAGGTGCTGATGAGCGGGCACCATGAGAACATCCGCCGCTGGCGGCTGAAGCAGGCGCTGGGACGTACCTGGTTGAGGCGCCCGGAGCTGTTGCAGGCGCGGGGCATGAGCAAAGAGGAACAGGCGCTGCTCGCCGAGTTCCAGCAGGAATACAGGAGCTGAACATGGATTTGATCAAGACCATCGAGCAAGAAGAGATCAAGCGGCTCGGACGACAGATTCCCGATTTCTCTCCCGGCGACACGGTGCTGGTGAACGTGAACGTGGTCGAAGGCGAGCGCAAGCGGGTGCAGGCCTTCGAGGGGATGGTGATCGCGAAACGCAATCGCGGCCTGAACTCGTCCTTCATCGTGCGCAAGATCTCCTCGGGCGAGGGCGTCGAGCGCACCTTCCAGACCTATTCGCCACTCATCGCCTCGATCGAGGTCAAGCGCAAGGGTGACGTGCGCCGCGCCAAGCTCTATTACTTGCGCGCGCGCTCCGGCAAGTCGGCGCGCATCCGCGAGAAGACGGGCGGTACCGAGGGCGAGCCGCAAGAGTAGAACGCTGGACGGCGGGCTCGTCGGCGGCCGGCAGCGTTCGGCATCAAGTAGCTCGGCGCCCCGGGCATATAATCGTGCGGTGCAGCGCGAAAAAACCGCCATCAGCCCGATTACCGAGATCGTCGCCGAGATCCGCGCCGGCCGGATCGTGATCCTGGTCGACGACGAGGATCGCGAGAACGAGGGCGATCTCGTGTTCGCGGCGGAATTCGTCTCCGCCGACAAGATCAACTTCCTCGCCAAGCACGGCCGCGGCCTGGTCTGCATGCCGATCACCGAAGCGCATGCCAGCCGGCTCGGCCTGCGGCCGATGGTGGAGCACAACCGCTCGCGCCACGGCACCAACTTCACCGTCTCCATCGAGGCCGCCGAAGGCATCGCCACCGGCATCTCGGCGCACGACCGCGCGCTCACCATCAAGGTCGCGGCCGCCGCCGACGCGCGGCCCGACGACATCGTGCAGCCCGGCCACGTCTTCCCGCTGATCGCCCAGCAGGGCGGCGTGCTGGTGCGCGCCGGGCATACCGAAGCCTGCTGCGACCTTGCGCGCCTCGCGGGCCTCAATCCCGCTGCCGTGCTCTGCGAGATCATGCGCGACGACGGCAGCATGGCGCGGCTGCCGGACCTGATGCAGTTTGCCGCCGAGCACCAGCTCAAGATCGGCACCATCGCCGATCTGATCGAATATCGCAGCCGCAACGAGTCGCTGGTGCAGCGTACGCTCGAGCGCGAGGTGCAGACCGCGTGGGGCAAGTTCCGCCTGGTGGCGTATCGCGACCTCGCGCTGGGCTCGATCCACATGGCGCTCGTATTAGGGAGCCTGTCGCGCGACCAGGAAACGCTGGTGCGCGTGCACGAGCCGCTCTCGCTGGTCGATCTGCTCGACGCCGGCCCGGGCACGCACTCCTGGGGCGTCGGCGAGGCGCTCGCCGCGATCCGCGACGCGGGCACGGGCGCGATGGTGCTGCTCAATTGCACGCAGAGCACGCAGGCGCTGGAGGCGCGGCTCGCCGACCGCCGGGAAGAGTCCGGGCCGCGCACCGGGCGCAGCATCGACCTGCGCGTCTACGGCATCGGCGCGCAGATCCTGCGCGACCTCGGCATCGGTCGCATGCGGCTCATGGCCGCGCCGCGCAAGATGCCCAGCATGACGGGCTTCGGTCTCGAAGTGACCGGCTACGTGAGCCGCCCGGCCGCGCCGCAGGATCGACTCGGCGGCTGACCGCATGCGCCTGGGCATCGTTGCGAGCCGGTTCAACGAAGCGCTGGCGAGCCGGCTGCTCGAGCGCGCCGAGAAGGAGGCGAAGAAGCTCGGTGCCCAATCCTCCGTCGTCTCCGTGCCCGGCGCCCTCGAAATTCCCCTGACCCTGCAGTGGATGGCGCAGAGCGGGCGCTTCGACGCGCTGGTGGCGATCGGGGCGGTGATCCGCGGCGAGACCTATCACTTCGAGGTCGTCGCCAACGAATCGGCGCGCGGCGTCATGGAAGTCGCGCTGGAATCGGGCGTGCCGATTGCCAACGGCATCCTCACGACCGACGACGAAGCGCAGGCCGAGGCGCGGCTCGACAAGGGCGCCGAAGCGGTGCGCGTCGCCGTCGAAATGGCCAAGCTGAGAATGCAGCTGCATGAAAACCGCTAAAAGGCAGGCGCGCCAGATCGCGCTGCAGGCGCTGTACGCCTGGCAGCTCTCCGGCGGCGATCCGCTGGAGGCGGCGCGCGGCATCGAGGAGTTCGACCAGGCCGACCGCCGCTTTATCGAGGCCCTGGTGATCGGCGTGCGCGACCGGGTCGACGAGCTGCAGCAGCTCATCACGCCGCATCTGGATCGCGAGCTGCGCAGGCTGTCGCCGGTCGAGCGCTCGATTCTCTACATCGGCGCCTTCGAGCTGGTGGCGCATCCGCACACGCCGTTCAAGGTGGTGCTCAACGAGGCGGTCGAACTCGGCAAGAGCTTCGGCGGCACCGAGGGCCACCGCTTCGTCAACGGCGTGCTCGAGAAGGTCGCCGTGGCGCTGCGGCCCGAAGAGGTGGCGCGCGCGCGGAACATCGCCTGAACGAATTCGAGCTCATCCGGCGCTATTTCGACCGCGCGCCGAACCGGGCGCTGCTCGGCATCGGCGACGACTGCGCGCTGCTGCGGCCGAACGCCGGGCTCGAGCTGGCGATCACTACCGACATGCTGATCGAAGGCCGGCACTTTCTCGCCGACGCGGCACCGCGCTCGCTCGGCCACAAGGCGCTCGCGGTCAACCTTTCCGACCTCGCCGCCATGGGCGCCGCGCCGCGCTACGCCCTCCTGTCTCTCGGCTTGCCCTCCGCGGACGCGGCGTGGCTCGAAGCATTCGCCGCCGGTTTCTTTGCGCTCGCGGAGCGCTACGGCGTCGAGCTGATCGGCGGCGATACCTCGCGCGCGACCGAGCGCACCATCAGCATCGTCGCGCTCGGCGAAGTGCCGGCCGGCGTCGCGCTCTACCGCAGCGGCGCCAAGGCCGGCGACGACATCTGGGTTTCTGGCGAGCTGGGTGGCGCCGCGCTCGGCCTGCGGCGCCCGGACATAGCTGAGGCCGCGCGGCGGCTGCACGAGCCCGAGCCGCGCATCGAGCTCGGCGAGCGGCTGCGTGGCCTGGCGCACGCGGCGATCGACATCTCCGACGGGCTCACCGGCGACCTGCAGCACATTCTCGAGCGCTCGCAGGTCGGCGCGGTACTGGAGTACGCGCGCATTCCGCGGCCCGGCGCCTTTCGCGGCCTCGGCGATGCCGAGCTCGAGCGCGATTGCGTGCTCTCCGGCGGTGACGACTACGAGCTCGCCTTCACCGCCGCGCCGCGCCGGCGCGAGGTGCTCGCTGCGCTCTCGGAAGAACTCGGGCTGCCGCTCACGCGCATCGGCGTGATCCAGCCCGGTGCGGCCGAGCTGGTAGTGCGCGACGCCGAGGGCGAGCGCATGTCGTACCGGCGCAGCTACGACCACTTCCGCAGCCGCGCTTGACCGTCGCGCCGCCCACGCCCGGGTTCGCCTTTTCGCACCCGGCGCACGTCATCGCGCTCGGCTTTGGCGCCGGGCTTTCGCCGCGCGCCCCGGGGACCGTTGGCACGCTGGTCGCCTGGCCTCTCGCTTGGTATCTCACCGGCGTCATTGCACCGGCGCCGCTGTTGGCCGTCATCTGTGCGCTTTTTGTCCTCGGTGTATGGGCCTGCTCGATCACTGGCCGCGATCTTGGCGTTGCCGATCATGGCGCGATGGTGTGGGACGAGATCGTGGCGTTCCTGCTGGTGCTCGCCATCGTGCCGCGCGAGCTCGACTGGCAGGCCGCGGCCTTCGTGCTGTTCCGCGCCTTCGATATCGCCAAGCCGCCGCCGATCCGCTGGTTCGAGGCCCGCTATCACGGCGGCTTCGGCGTCATGTTCGATGACCTGCTCGCCGCGGGCTACAGCCTGCTCGCGCTCGCCGTGATCAAGCGATTGCTGGGATGAGAGCCCTCGCCGAAAAAATCGGTGCACGGCTCAAGGCGCGCCGCGCCGTACTGGTCACCGCCGAATCCTGCACCGGCGGCTGGGCGGCGCAGGAGCTCACCGCCATCGCCGGATCCTCGGCGTGGTTCGAGCGTGGCTTCGTCACCTATTCGAACGAGGCCAAGCAGGAGCTGCTCGGCGTGCGCGCCGAAACGATCAAGCGGTACGGTGCCGTCAGCGAGGAAACGGCCCGCGAGATGGCCGTCGGCGCGCTCGAGCGCAGCCCGGGCACGATGGCGCTCGCGATCACCGGCATCGCCGGCCCGAGTGGCGGCAGCAAGGAAAAACCGGTGGGCACGGTGTGCTTCGCCTGGGCAGCCAAGGGGCGCACCGCGATAGCGCAAACCCGCCACTTCAACGGCGACCGCGAGGCAGTACGCCGGCAATCGGTCGAGCATGCTTTTCAGCGCGTCCTGGAACTTCTTGACGAACCCGGCGCCCGACCCTAAATAGGACTATGGCCGCCACTCGCACCGCTGCCGTCGCCGGCATGTTCTATCCCGGGGACGCGCGCGCCCTCGCGGCGGAGCTCGACGAGCTCCTGGGCGGCGTCGAGCAGTCCGAGCCGCGTCTGGACTTCCCGAAGGCGCTGATCGTGCCCCACGCCGGCTACATCTATTCCGGCCCGATCGCCGCTCGCGCCTACGAGGAGCTCGGCAACGCGCGCGGTATCGTGCGCCGTGTCGTCATGCTGGGACCGGTGCACCGCGTGCCGGTGCGCGGCCTGGCGATTCCCACCGACGACGCCTTCGCCACGCCCCTCGGCAGCGTGCCGATCGACCGCCAGGCGCTCGACAGTGTGCGCGACCTGCCACAAATCGTCGCGAGCGACCTCGCGCATCTGCAGGAGCACGCACTGGAAGTGCAGCTGCCGTTCCTGCAACGCCAGCTTGGCGAGTTCTCGCTCGCGCCCTTCGCCGTGGGCAGCGCGAGCGTGCCGGAGGTCGCGGCCGTCATCGAGCGGCTGTGGGGTGGGCCCGAGACGCTGATCGTCATCTCCACCGACCTTTCGCACTATCACGCCTACGCCGAGGCACGCGAGCTCGATCGCTCCACCGTGACGCGCATCGCCGGCTTCGCCGCCGACCTGGATCACGAGGAGGCGTGCGGCGCCACGCCGCTCAACGGCTTTCTCTCCGCGGCGCGCAAGCGCGGCCTTGGCATCAAGCTGCTCGGGGCCTGCAACTCCGGCGACACCGCCGGCGGCAAAGGCAAGGTCGTCGGCTATTCCGCCTTCGCGCTGCACGAGCCCGGCGCGCAAGTCTCACTCGACGAGGCTGGCAAGACGCTGCTCGGCATCGCGCGCGCCGCCATCGAGTCGAAGCTGTTCGGCTCGGCGAAGACGTTCGATGGTGCCTGGCTCAGGCAGATCGGAGCCAGCTTCATCACGCTCACGCGCGAGGGCGCACTGCGCGGCTGCATCGGCAGCCTGCAGGCCGCACGCCCCTTGGGTGGCGATGTCGCAGAGAACGCGATCGCCGCGGCTTTCCGCGATCCACGCTTCCCGCCCGTGACGGCTGCAGAGTGGCCGGGCTTGCGCGTGGAAGTGTCGCTGCTTTCCGCGCCGAAGCCGCTGCGCTTCGCCGACGAGGCCGATCTTTTCTCGCAGCTGCGCGTCGGCGAGGACGGCGTCATCCTCGAAGCCGATGGACGGCGCGCCACCTTCCTGCCGCAGGTCTGGGAAAGCATTCCGGACAAGCGCCTGTTCATGCGCGAGCTCGCGCGCAAGGCCGGCCTCACCGATGACGTGCGCCTCGGCCGGAGTCGCGTCTGGCGCTACCGGGTGACCAAGTGGAAGGAGTGAACTACCCGGGTCGTTGGTGGCACACGCTGGCCGATGGCCGCGTGCAGTGCGATCTTTGCCCGCGCGACTGCAAGCTGCACGAGGGGCAACGCGGCTTGTGCTTCGTGCGCAAGATGGAAGGCGGCCGCATGGTGCTCACCACCTACGGCCGCTCCTCGGGCTTCTGCATCGACCCGGTCGAGAAAAAGCCGTTGAACCATTTCTATCCCGGCTCGAGCATCCTTTCCTTCGGCACCGCCGGCTGCAACCTCGCCTGCAAGTTCTGCCAGAACTGGGACATCTCCAAATCGCGCGATCTGGACCGCCTGCAGGACGAAGCGAGCCCCGAGTCGATCGCTGCCGCCGCGCTCAAGCTCGGCTGTAAATCGGTGGCCTTCACCTACAACGACCCGGTGATTTTCGCCGAGTACGCGATGGACATCGCCGATGCCTGCCATGCCAAGGGCGTGCACGCCGTCGCCGTCACGGCGGGCTACATCCACGCCGAGCCGCGGCGCGAGTTTTACGCCAAGATGGACGCGGCCAACGTCGATCTCAAAGGCTTCACCGACGACTTCTATTACAAGATCTGCGGCGGCCGGCTGCAGCCGGTGCTCGACACCCTGGTGTATCTCGTGAGAGAGACCCAGGTGTGGACCGAGATCACCACGCTCCTCATTCCCGGCAAGAACGACTCCGACGAGGAGCTGCGCGCCGAGTGCAAGTGGATCCGCCAGAACCTCGGCCCCGACGTGCCGCTGCACTTCACCGCCTTCCATCCCGACTGGAAGATGACCGACGTGCCGGCGACGCCGGCGGCGACGCTCACGCGCGCACGCGAGATCGGGCAGCTCGCCGGCCTCAACTACGTCTACACCGGCAACGTGCATGACGCGGCCGGCGGCTCGACCTACTGCCCCTCCTGCGAGAAGGCGGTGATCGAGCGCGACTGGTACCGCATCGACGGCTACCACCTGCGTCCCGACGGCGCGTGCCAATACTGCGGCGCGCCGATCGCCGGGCGCTTCGGCAAATTCGAGCGGCCCTTCGGCCCTCG
>DASWER010000040.1:0-11786 GCA_036394655.1 Burkholderiales bacterium | reverse complement strand
GAATGCTGCCGGCCGGGCGACCGGCAGGTGCATCGCGTGATGCTCACGCTGAAGAAGGTGAAGAACAAGCTGATCTTCGAGAACGAAGGCACCGCCCCGCAGGCGGGCGGCATCAACGCCACCTACTCCGGCTGGCGCGGCGCGATCATGGTGGCGCTGAACGAGCTCATGTGCTGGGAGCAGTACTACGCGGTGGGCGGCGCGCTGCGGCACGTCGACTTCAATCCGACGCCCGGGACGCTCAACTGCGCCGACTTTCCCGCCTCGGTGTCGACCGCGCCCGTGCAGTGCATGGAGATCTCGCTCTACCCGGCGTACAACGTCCTGTCGAAAATGATTTACCCCGCGCCGGAGCTGAGAGGCGACGTCATGTGCATCGGCGGCACCAGCCAGTGGCCGGCAACCATCTTCCGCGGCATCGACCAGTGGGGCGAGCGTTACGGCTACCTATTGGTTGACCCGATCGGCGGCGCGATCGGCGCGTTCTCGCACGCCGACGGCATCTCGACTGGCGGACAGGCGCGCACGCCGATCTGCAAGCTGCCGAATGTCGAGCACACCGAGCAGAGCTTCCCCGTGCTTTTCCTCTACCGGAAGGAAATCGCAGACTCTGGAGGCGCCGGCAAATACAGAGGCGGGTTGAGCGCCGAGTCGTGCTTCATTCCGCACGGCACCGACAAGATCACGCACGACACGCTGTCCTCGGGCAACGCGATTCCGACATCGACCGGGATGATGGGCGGCTATCCCGGCGCGGTGAACCGCTACCGATTCACCCGGGACTCCGACATCCTGAAGCGCATGCAGCGCTCGGAGCTGGTCACCGATGTGTCGCAGGTGAAAGGGCGCGAGGAGACGCTGCAGCTGCGCCAGCAGGACTTCGTGCAGAACCCGGCCGATGTCTACGCGGTGCTGTGGTCCGCCGCGGGCGGCTTCGGCGATCCGCTGGAGCGCGATCCGGCGAAGGTGCAGGCCGACGTCGACAACGGCGATGTCACCGAGAAGACGGCACTGGAGGTCTACGGCGTGGTGCTCGGCGATCCGGGCTTCACCCAGCGCCGCCGCCACGAGATCCGCGCCCGGCGCCTGCAGGGACACAACAAGACTGCCCACAAACTGAGCAGCAGGCAAAAGTTCCTCGCGACCGAGTCGGTCGCGGTGCACGACAACAAGCACTACGGCTGCGCGAAATGCGCCACCGACCTCGGCCCGGTCAGCCACAACTACAAGGACTACTGCGTGCGCAATGACCTGCCGATCCAGGCGGCGAACCCGCTCGTCGGCGACCCGAAGCGCTTCATCGATCCGGTGCCGCAGTTCCGCCAGTTCTGCTGCCCGGGCTGCGGCCTCCTGATCGAGAACGAGATCGCCGTAGCCGAGGAGCCGGTGTTGCGCGACGTCGAGATCCTCGGCGCGAGCTAGTATTCCGCCATGCTTCTCAGGGTTCTGGCAGACCTCTTCCGCGGCGCAAAGGCCGCAGAGCAATCCGAAAACACGCACCTCGCCCGCGCGCACTTTGCGAATGGCGCCGCGAAGCGCGAGGCAGGGCGCCTGACGGAGGCGCTGGCCGACTTTTCGCGCGCGGCCGAGCTCAAGCCGGACGAATCCCGCTACCTGGTGCAGGCGGCGGAGGTCGCGTTCCTCGCCGGCCAGCCGCAGATGGCGCTCGACTATTGCGGCAGGCTGCGCACGATCGCCCCCGAGCTCGACGTGACCGACACGCTGGAGGCCTGCATCCGCCTCGGCGGCGAGCACTACCTCCAGGTGATGGCGCGCATCCTCGAGGCGTTGAAGCCGCGCACCTACGTCGAGATCGGCGTCGAGCACGGCACTTCGCTGCGGCTGGTCCAGCCGCCGACGCTCGCGATCGGCATCGACCCCGAGCCCAAGCTGGCGGGCCCGCTCGCCGCGAACCACAAGGTGTTCGCCGAGACCAGCGACGCCTTCTTCGCCAGCCGCGACCCGCGCGCCGAGCTGGGCGGCCTGCCGATCGACCTCGCGTTCATCGACGGCATGCACCAGTTCGAATTCGCGCTGCGCGACTTCGCCAACCTCGAGCGCTTCTGCAGCCGCGACTCGACCATCCTGCTGCACGACTGCTATCCGCTGAACCGGGTCACCGCCGAGCGCGAGCGGCGCCGGACCTTCTGGAGCGGCGATATCTGGCGCCTCATCGTGCTGCTCAAGAAGTACCGCCCGGACCTCGCCATTAACATCATCGCCACGCCGCCCACCGGCCTGGCGGTGGTGCGGCGCCTGGACCCCGGCTCGCGCTTCCTGCTCGAGAACCACGACCGGCTGTGCCGTGAATTTCTCGCGCTCGACTACGCCTTCCTCGAGGACGACATGGCCGGCAAGCTGAACCTGTTCCCGAACGACTGGGGAAAGGTCCGCGCGCTGCTCGGATGACCGGAACCCACGGACGGGTTGAGCTCGGCCTGCAGCATCACGGCGCCGGGCGGCTGGGCGAAGCCGAAACGCTTTACCGCGAAGCACTCGCGGCGGATCCGCAGAACATCGACGCGCTGCATTTTCTGGGGGTCATCGCGCTGCAGCGCGGCGACCATGCGCAGGCCGTCGTGCTCATCTCACAAGCGCTTTCCCGCAACAGCGCCAATCCTCCGGCCTGCAACAACCTCGGGCTCGCCCTGGCCGCGCAAGGCAAGCGGCGCGAAGCCGTCGGCGCGTGGCTCGACGCCCTGGCGCTGCAGCCGGACTTCCCGGATGCGGCGCGTAATCTCAGGGCGCACCTGGGCGAGCTGCAACGCGATCCAGCGTGGCAGTCGCATTTCAATCAGGCAGACGCCCACAGGGACCGGGGACGCCTCGAGGAGGCGATTGCGAGTTACCAAAAGGCAGCGGCGATGGCGCCCGACTTTGCCGCGGCGCACGTCAACCTCGGTAGCGCGCTCGCGCAGCAAGGCAGGCACGGCGAGGCCCTGGCCTGCTTCCGAAAGGCGCTGGTCCTCGAGCCCGAGCTCGCCGGGGCCTGCTTCAACCTCGGCATCTCCGCCTACCAGCTGGGCGATCTCGCATCGGCAAAGGCCGCGCTCGCCAAATATCTGCGGGCGCAGCCCGACGACCGGGAAGCCCTGATGGTCCTCGGCGGGATCCATTTCCTCGGGAACGAGCTTGACGAGGCCGCGCGCTGCGTCGAGCGGGTCCTGGCCGGCGATCCCCAGGCCGCCGGCGCGCACAGCCTGCTGGCCGACGTTCTTCGCAACCAGGCGCGCCACCGCGAGGCGCTGCGGCACTACGAGCTCGCCATCCTGCACGACGGCAATCCGGTGATCGCGTTTCAGAACCTGCTGTTTTTCATGATGTGTGCGGCAGGTTTCTCGGCGGCCGACCTCTACGCGAGGCATCGCGAATTCGCGCGGCGCTTCGAGCAGCCGCTTCTTCCCCCGGCGCCGCCGGCGTTGCGCAACGCGCCGGATGCGGGCCGCCGGCTCAGGATCGGCTACCTGTCGCCGGAATTTCGCGCCAACGTCGTCGGCCACTACATGCAGCCGATTCTCGAGAATCACGATCGGGCGCAGTTCGAGGTCCACGCCTACTTCACCGGCACTCGCCCTGACAGCGTCACCGAGCGCATCGCGTCGCTGGTCGATCACTGGCACGACGTGCGAGCGCTTTCCGACGAGGAGCTCGTGGCTTCGGTGCGCAGCCACCAGATCGATATCCTGGTCGATCTCTGCGGCCACGGTCCGGGCGGCAGGATCTTGGCCTTCGCGCGCAGACCGGCCCCGGTGCAGGTGAACTACCTGGACTACTCTGCAACCACCGGCATGTCCTCGATCGACTATCGCCTGACCACCGAGTACTGCGATCCAAGCTTGTCTGCCGAGCAATACTATTCCGAGAAGCTCTACCGCCTGAAGGACACGTATTGGACCTACAACCCTTCCGTGCGGCTGCCGCTGTCCGAGCTGCCGATGCAATCGAACGGCTACGCGACTTTCGGCAGCTTCAACCTGTACTACCGGATCACGAGCGAGGTCCTGGATCTCTGGGCGCGCGTGCTGCAGGCGATCCCACGCTCGCGCCTGCTCATCGTGAGCGTCCCGCCGGGCTCGACGCAGGCGGCGCTGCTCGAGCGACTGGAGCGTGCGGGAATCCAGCGCGAGCGCGTAGCCATCCACAGCGTCGTGCCCTATCAAAAGTACAACGAGCTGCTCGGCGAAGTGGACATCGCGCTTGCGCCCTTTCCTTACAACGGCGCGACCACCGTCATGGACTGCCTGTGGAATGGCTTGCCGGTCGTGGCGAAAGCCGGCGCCGAAACCTTTACCACCCGGCTGGGCTGCAGCGTGCTTGCCGCCATGGGCCTGTCTGAATGGATTGCCGCCGACGACGATGACTACATCCGCATCGCGACCGGCCTCGCCGCGGACGCGCCGCGCCTCGCCGAGCTGCGCCGGACATTGCGGCAGAAGCTGGAGCGCTCGCCGATGCGCGACTTTGCGGGATTTACGCGCGAGCTCGAGTCCGCTTATCGCGCGATGTGGCAAAGCTGGTGCGCGGCGCACCCAGCATGAATTTTCAACAGGTGAGCTATGACGAGGCGCTGCGCCGCGCACGGGATATCGTGCCGACGCTGCGCGAGCGCGCGCAGAAGAGCGAGGACGCGCGCGTGCTGCTCGCCGAGAACGAGAAGCTGCTGCATGAGACGGGCCTCTTCCGCTACCACCAGCCGAAGCGCTTCGGCGGCATGGAGCTGCCCTTCGTCGCGGTGGTCGACATCGTCGCCGAGCTGGCGCGCGGCTGTCCGTCGACGGCGTGGAACGTCGGCAACCTCGGCTGCCACCACTGGATCCTCGGCTACTACGAGCCCGAGACGCAGCGCGAGGTCTGGGACCAGAACCCCGATGTCCTGATCGCGTCGTCGATCGCGCTGGCGGCCGGCAGGGGCAAACGGACCAAGGAGGGATACACCGTAAGCGGCCGCTGGCCATTTTCGTCCGGCGTCGACAACTGCGACTGGAACATGCTCGCGGTCACCGTCTATGGCGACGATGAAAAAACAGCAGTCGATTGGCGCCTGTGCATGGTGCCGAAGAGCGATTACCAGATCATCGACACCTGGTACGCGATGGGCATGGTCGGCACCGGCTCGAAAGACATCGAGGTGAAGGACATCTTCGTGCCGGAGCGCCGCGCGCTCGAGCTCACCAAATGCCGCGGCGGCCTCGAGCATCCCGGCGCCAAGCTGAACCAGGGAGCGCTGTTCCGCATACCGATCGTCGCCTCGGCCAGCCATCCGCTTTCGGCGACCGCGCTCGGTGCCGCGGAAGGCGCCTTGGAGCATGTCACCGGGGTATTCAAGACCAGGATCGGCACCTACACCGGCGCCCGGGTGAGCGAGTTCCAGGCGGTGCAGATCAAGCTCGCCAAGGCGCGCGCGCTGGTCGATTCTGCACGCCACCTGATGCGCCAATCGGCGATCGCGTTCGACGATTACGCGCAGCGCAACGCCGTGCCCGACCTGGAGACCAAGCTGCGGCTGCGCATCCAGAACACGCTGGCGGTGAGCCAGTCGCGCGAGGCGGTCGAGACGCTCTGGTCCTGCTACGGCGCGAACGCCATCTACACGCGCGATCCGCTGCAGCGCTTCCTGCGCGACACGCAGGCGATCAACCAGCACTTCTCGTTCAACTTCGACATCGCCGGCTCGGCCTATGGCACGGTGGCGATGGGCGGCAAGTACGCCAATCCCACCATGTGAATTCGGGGGTAAGGACCACAACTAATTATTGTCCTGACCCCGAATTGCGCGCGTGACCGACCTGATTGCCCAATTCGGCTACCTCGCCATATTTCTCGGCACCTTCCTCGAGGGCGAGACGGTGCTCGCGCTCGGCGGCGTGGCGGCGGCGTATGGCTACCTGTCGCTTCCCGGCGTGATCGCGGTCGCGGTGCTGGGCGCGTTCGCCGGCGACCAGTGCTGCTTCTACATGGGCCGGCGCTACGGCGCGCGCGTGATCGCGCGCTTTCCATCGCTCGCGGCCAAGGCGCCGCGCGTGCAGGCGCTGGTGCGCCGCTGGGACGCGACGGCGGTGATCCTGCTGCGCTTCTGCTACGGCCTGCGCGTCGCCGGGCCGATCCTGATCGGTTCCTGCGGCATCTCGCCATGGCGGCTCGCATTCTTCAATTTCATCGGCACGCTGCTCTGGGCGCCGCTCATCGCGAGCATCGGCTATGCCGCCGGACAGGCGCTCGAAGCCTGGATGGGGCGCGTGCAGCACGCGCAGATCGTGCTGCTGATGCTCGTCGTGCTCGCCATCGTGATCGCCTGGTTCGTGCTCCATTGGCGACGCCGTTGACGCCCGGTATAGTGCGCGCCAAAGCACGCCGACAATAATTACGACCCTGGCCCCGAATTCCACCGCCGTAGCTCCGAAATTCGCGTTCCTGCCGCCGATCGGCTCGCGCGGCTATTACGCGCTGCTCGGCGCGGTGGCGATCCTGCTGGTCGGCCCGATCGTCGGCATCGCCGCCGCGTACATGAACTTCTCGATCGGCTTTTTCCTCTCCGGCCAGGTGCTCGCCGGCATCCTCGGCAGCGTGGTCACCTTCGGCTACGGCGCCGAGGGCAAGCACGGCGCGAACTACATCCAGACGATGGCGGCGTCGGTCGGCGGCATGGCCGGCCTCTCCACGCTCATTCAAACCATGATCTGGCTCGGCCTCGCCGAGCCGCCGACCTGGCAGCTCATCGCCTACTTCCTGTGCGTCGGCATGTTTGGCGCCGGCATCGGCATGCTGTACACGCCGATTGTCATCGACCGCATGAGCCTCACGTTTCCGTCGGGACTCGCGGTGGCGAACATCCTGCGCGCGCTTACCGATCCGGCGCTCCTGCGCCGCTCCGTGGCGCAGCTCGGCGGCGGTTTTGCAGTCGGCGCGGGCCTTACGCTGCTTACGGAAAAGGTCGGCGTCGCCTTCCTCACAGCGGTCAATTTCTCGGCGTCGACTTTCGGCGCCGGCGTCATCGTCGGTGCGCGCATCGGCGTGCCGGCGATCGTGGTTGGGCTCCTTGGCCTTGCACTGACGCCTTGGTTACGCGAGATAGGCCTGCTCGGCCCGAGCGATCCGTGGCGTAAAGTCGGCTTTCTGATTTCGCTCGGCATGATCCTGGGCGCCGCCATCATCGACATCACGCTCATCCTGCGCGAGGCGCTGGCAAGGCACGCCGCTGCAGCGCAACAGCCGCAGGAGCCAGCCGAGGACTGGAAGCGGGTCAATACGCAGCTGCTCATCGCGTGGACCGTAGCATGGGGCGTCGGTGTGGTTGCGGTCGCCTCCGGCCTGCTCGGCGTGCCGCTCGGCTATGCGCTCTTCGGTGTCGCACTGGCGTGCGTCTTCGTGCTGGTGAACGGCATCAGCATGGGCATCTCGGACAGTAATCCGATCTCGTCGGCCTTCGTGGTCAGCGTGACGCTGATGGCGCTCGCCGGCCTCACCGATCCGCTGGTCGCGCTGATGGCCGGCTCCATCATCTTGGTCAGCACGGTGGTCGGCGGCGACATGCAGCAGGACCGCTCCACCGGCGCGCGCCTCGGCACGCATCGCGTCATCCAGTTCCGCTTCCAGGTGATCGGCGTCCTGATGGGCGCCCTCGTCGCGGTGGCGCTCGCCAAGCTCTTCATCGCTGCCTATCCGGTGCTCAAGGTCGACACCTTCCTGCATCCCGAGCTGCAGGCGGGCAACTGGCAGAGCGCCATGACCTACAAATTCTCCGGCGTGCTGCGCGGCCTTACCTCGTCCGACACCACGGCGCTCAAGCTGATGGGCCTCGGCATCGCCATCGGCGTCGTCACCGAGCTGCTGCGCAAGCTCCTCCAGTACAACGCGCGCTACCAAGCCTGGAAGGTTCGCAGCCGCGGCACCCGAGCGGCGGAGTTCGTGATCGACGCCATCATCATCCCGAGCCCCTACGCCTCGAGCTTCGGCGGCTTCGTCGAGTGGTGGACCTCGTTCTGGTTCGGCTTCGGCGGCATCGTCTCGTCCGCCTGGAACTCGCTCACGCGCCGCGGCGCGGCCGACGCCGGCAAGCCGCGCGACATGGACGCGATGTCCCTTATCGGCGGCGGCCTCATCGCCGGCGAGGCGCTGGCGTTCCTGACGCTCGGCATCATTGGCCTGCTTTCACTGACCCGCTGAATTCGGGGTCGGGGCGATAATTAGTTTGATTTTGGGCGATGAAATGACCGATAGGCAGTTCGATGAAGTACTTCAAGCGCAGCGCGAGAGGGATGCGGCGGCTGTTGAGTACTTCCGCAAATTTTCCGAACTCGAAATCGGTCTTAGCGCGCTTCTTAACCAAATCGTTAGCGGCGGGACTAGCCATCTCGGCCTCGCCATCTACTACAGCGTGGATGGCTTTCATGCTCGTTCGAATATGGTTCAGCGCAGCTTGATGCAGTACATCAAAGATAATCCCGCTCTGTCCGGATTGATGCCGGATGCCGCGATCAAAGACAAATTTGGAACGTTGGGGCGGCTTTTTAAGAAAGTCGATAAAGCTAGGAATCAGAGGAACACCATGGCGCACGGCGGCCCTCTGAATTTTGCCGAGACTGGGAGGCAGACCAGCGTACGTTGGAGTCCACCAGCTTTTGACGTGCAGAGGGTCATTGGCGTCATGGAGGCTGGCGATATGCCCGGTTATGACGCTGCTGGCATACGTCAACTGAATGCCAATCTTGCGAGCCTGCATGACTTGGTAAATGATCTTCAAGAGATTATTCAGGCGCATCAGAAGGGCGATTCCGCAGCATTGCAAGCAAAACTTCTTCGGCTACGAGGTCTACTACCGGATCAAGGTAGTCAATGAACAGCAGACCGGATTCCAGTAGCACAGCCTTCACCGTTTGGTACACATCAATTAGCTAGCGCCCTGACCCCGAATTCCACATGAGCCCGTTCCGCAACAATTACATCCGCTATGACGAGCTGACGCGCATCGTCCACGACTGGGCGCGCGCCAATCCGGACATCGTGCGCGTCAGCAGCATCGGCAACAGCACCGAGGGACGCGAGCTGTGGCTGCTCGAGATCGGGCCCGAGCCGGATCGCCTGCGCGCCGCCGCGTGGGTCGACGGCAACATGCACGCGCCGGAGGTGTGCGGCTCGAGCGCTGCGCTGGCGATTGCGGAGGACGTGATCGCGCTGCATCGCGGCGAGGACAAGCTCGATCTGCCCGAGCACGTGAAGCAGCGCCTGAAGTCGATCCTCTTCTACGTGCTGCCGCGCATGTCGCCCGACGGCGCCGAGGCAGTGCTGCGCGACGGCCGCCCGCTGCGCTCGAATCCGCGCGACCGCCGGCCGCACGCCCCTGTGGCGCGCTGGATCTCCGGCGATGTCGACGGCGATGGCGCGGTGCTCTCGATGCGCAAGGCCGACCCGTCTGGCGAGTACATCGAGGATCCGGACCTGCCCGGCGTGATGCTGCCGCGCCAGCTCGAAGACAAGGGCCCGTACTACAAGCTGTGGCCGGAAGGCACGATCGAGAACTACGATGGCAGCCACGTGCCCGATCCGCACTATCTTTCGGACAACGACATCGATCTCAACCGCAACTTCCCCTACTCCTGGCGCCCCGAGGCCGAACAGGCCGGCGCCGGCCCGTATGGCTCGAGCGAGCCCGAGTCGCGCGCGGTGATCGAGTGGGCCACGCAGCACCCGAACATCTTCTCGTGGCTCAACTTCCATACCTTCGGCGGCGTCTACATCCGCCCGCTCGGCGACGCGCCCGACAAGAAGATGAACCAGGAGGACCTCGCGCTCTTCCGCCAGATCGGCGAATGGGGCGAGAAGATCGGCGGCTATCCGATGGTGAGCGGCTACGAGGAGTTCATCTACGAGCCCGACAAGCCGATCTACGGCGACATCACCGATTTCATCTATCACACGCGCGGCGTGATCGCGTACGCCTGCGAGCTGTGGGACCTCTTCGCCCGCCTGGGCATCGAGCGCAAGAAGCCGTTCGTCGATCACTACAGCCATCTCACGCGCGAGAACATGCTGGCGCTCGCCAGGCTCGACCGCGACAGCAACCAGGGACGCATCTTCCGCGGCTGGCGGCCCTTCAGGCATCCCCAGCTCGGCGAGGTCGAGATCGGCGGCACCGTGCCGCTCGTCGGCCTGAGCAACCCGCCCTACGAGGCGCTCGCCGAGATCTGCCAGCGCCAGTCGGCGATGTACCTGCGCGTCGCCGCGCTCGCGCCGTCGCTCGAGCTCGAAGTGCGCGCCACCGACGGCAGCGTCGAGATCGACGTCGCCAACTCCGGCTATCTGCCGACCTACATCCTCGACTCGGCGAAGAAGCTCGCGATGGACCAGCGCGTCTACCTGCAGCTCGAGCCGCTCGGCGGCTGCAGCATCGACCCGCGCGACGCGCGCATCGAAGTCGGGCACCTGGAAGGCTGGGGACGTGGCCTCTACAACGAGTTCCTGTTCCACGTGCGCAGCCGCGGCACGGTCTCGCGCCGCAGCGTCTCGGTCCCGGTGCGCGGCAAAGGCCGCCTGCGCGTGCGCGCCAAGGGCCTGCGCGTCGGCGAGGTGGTGCAGGAAATCGCGATCGAATGATCAACGCAGGCTGTTGATCACCGCTTCGGAGTCGAAGAGTGCTGCGGTCTTCATGCGACCCCCTTTTATCCCGTGGCGTACTGTAGCTCTCAAGGCCCCTTGACCGGTATTCCCCGATCAATTTCGCTTCTAGCTATCTGCGCCGCGACGGGCCGAAATAATTACGACCCTGGCCCCGAATTCTGAAGGCGGTCCCCGAAGTGCGGGCGTATAGTTTTGCCATGACCTTCTGGGGAGGAGGCAGCATGAGAAAGATGATTCCAGTCGCCAGCAACGGACTTCTCGACCGCCGGGAATTCCTGCGCGGTGGCGCGGCGCTCGCGGCCGCAATGACCGGGTATTCGGTGAAGGCGGAAACGCTGGGCGAGCAGCCCTGGGGCAAGGAGCCCGGCATGCTGGTGCCGCCGTACGGCGTGCCTTCGAGATACGAAAAGGCGGTCGTGCGCACGCTCAGCAATCCGAACGGCGAGCCGCGCACCCAGCATGCGCGCACCCCGCATCATCTTCTGCAAGGCACGGCGACGCCGAACGGGCTGCACTTCACGATTTCGCACGCCGGCAACGCCGACATCGACCCGGCGCAGCACCGGCTCGCGATCCATGGGCTGGTGAAGCGCCCGCTGGTCTTCACCGTCGATGCGCTGAATCGCTATCCGCTGGTGTCGCGCTTCACCTTCGTCGAATGCGGCGGCAACAGCGCGCCGCTGTTCTCGCCCGAGCCGATCCAGGCGAGCGTGCAGGCGCTGCACGGTCTTGCCTCCTGCGCGGAATGGACCGGCGTGCCGCTCGCCACGCTGCTCGAGGAAACCGGCATCGATCCGAAGGCGAAGTGGGTGGTCGCCGAAGGCGCCGACTCGCCGCACCTCTCGCGCAGCGTGCCGCTCACCAAGATCCTCGACGACGCGATGGTGGTGCTCTACCAGAACGGCGAGCGCGTGATGCCGGGCAACGGCTATCCGATGCGCCTGCTGCTTCCCGGCTGGGAAGGCAACATGAACGTGAAGTGGCTGCGCCGCCTGCAGCTCACCGAGGCGCCGGCGATGAGCTACTACGAGGCGCGCACCTACGCGCCGATCCTGCCCGACGGCAAGGCCTACCAGTTCTATTTCATCCAGGAGGTGAAGTCGTTCATCACGCGGCCTTCGGTCGGCGTCGAGATGAAAGGCCCCGGCTTCTACGAGATCTCCGGCATCGCC
>DASWER010000039.1:0-24659 GCA_036394655.1 Burkholderiales bacterium | reverse complement strand
CGTCGCGCTTACGCTGACGGGGCCGCCCGCCGAGATCGCTGCGTTGTCGAGCGTCGCTTTCAGCGAGTTGGTGATCTCGTTGTCGCTGATCGCGACGCCCACCGAGCCGCCCTGGCCGCCGCTGGTGTCGCCCGAACCGCGCTTCGAGATGGTGACGCCGACACCGCCGGCAATGGCCAGGGTGCTCGAGCCGTCGATCGCGGTCAGGGTGACGCCGCCCGTGGTGTCGACCCCGCTGCCGCTGACATAGGCGAGCGTGTCGTCCGTGATCGAGTTGATCGAGACCGAAACCGCCGCCGCCATCCAAGTGCCGCTCGCCGAGATTGCGGCGGTGACCGTAAGGATGTCGGTGTCGCTGGTCGCGCTTACGTTGAGGCTGGCCGCAGTGACGTCCGAGTCGAGCGCGTAGGCCGAGACGTCGTTATCTATGGTGGCGAGCGACACGGCGGCGCCGAGGCCCGCTTTGCCGCCGTAGCTGATCGCGCCGGCGATGGCAAGGATGCTCGACGTGTCCGAAGCCGAGATGCTGACTGCGCCGGCGCGCGCGCCGGCCGAGCCGACGGTGGCGTGGTCGAGATAGGCGGAGGTATCGGCGTCGATCGAATTGACCGAGACCTGTCCGGCGATGGCGAAGCCGTTATTGCGCGCGATGCTGCCGCTCGCCGAGATCGCGATGATGTTCATGGCCGAGTGCGCGGTAACCGCTACGGCGCCGCTCGCCGCCAGCGTCGAGTTCTCCACATAAGCGCTGGTGCGCGAAGTGACGTCGTTCTCGGCGTACGCGCCGGAGAGACTGGCTCCCTGCTGACCGGTCTGCCCGGTCTTGGGATCAGGGCTTCCGCCGGTGACGGACACGGCGCCGCCGCCCGCGATGATCTCGGTGTCGTTGGTCGCCGTGACCGTGACGCCGGCTGCGGAAACCGTGCTGTCGCGGATGAAGGCGAGCGCGGTGTCGTCGAAATCGTTGATCGAGACGTTGGCCGATACGGCCAAGCCGTACTTGCCACCGCCCTTCGGTGCGTCCTTGCCCATCGTGGCGTTGGCACCGCTCGGCGTCTCGGTCGTGATCGCCGCGGCGAACGAGATGGCGAGCGTCTGCCCGGTGTTTTTCGCCTCGACCAGCAGGTCGCCTGCCGCCGTCACCGAGCCGGTCGTTTCGTTGGTCTCGCTGCCGCGGGTGCCGATCACCGCTTCGGTGTCGCGCGTGACGTCGTGCAAGGTGATGGCGCCGTTGACGCCGACGCTCTGTCCCTTGGTCCAGCCGCCGGTCCCTGAGTAAAGGCGCGTGTCGTCGATCGCTCGCACGCTGACGTTGGCGCCGGAGTCGACCGTAGCGCCATCCTCGATCTGCGCGATCGTCGTGTTATGGACGCCGATGATCGCGATCGAGCCGTTGACCGCCAGCTTGTCGGCCTTGCCCGAGGATTCCGAGATCGAGATCTCGTAGGCCGTGGTGTCGGCCTCGACCTGGACCGAGGCGCCGTGCACTTGCGCGCCCTTCTTGATGCGCGCGCTGGAGCTGTTGTTATAGGTGGTGCCGAGATAAGCGCCGCCACCGCCGGCGCCGCCCGCGGTCGACCCGGCGTTGACCAGCGGGAAGCCGAAGATGCCGGCGAGGTCGAGGGTCTCGGTCTTGACGCTCGCCTTCACCACGACCGTCTGCCCCGCCGAATGCAGCGCCGCCTGCTGATTGATTTGCGCGCCCTCGTCGATCCAGGCGTTGGCGTTGTTGTTGAAGGTGACGATGTTCACCGCGCCGGCAAGCGCGGTCTTGGTGCCGGTGGCGTTCGCCTGGGCGTAGGTCGCGGCGACCTCGTTGGCAAGGCCGAAGTTGCTGTTCGCCTTGCCCTTGAGGAAATTTACGAGATCGGTGATGGAGTGGTTCGCCGCGAGGTCGGCCCACCAGGTGATGTTGAGCGGCAGGTTGGCATCGGCCTCCACCGTCAGCGCGCCGTGCGCGTCGACCGTTGCGCTCTTGCCGATGTAGGCGGTGGCGGTGTTCGTGACCTTCCCGACCAGCACCGCGGCGGCGACTGAATTGTTCTTGGTGTTGCCGGGCTTGCCCGCGGCCTTGGCCTCGTCGAGCTTCTGCGAGTCGACAAACGCGCGCACGTTGAAGCGCGGCAGGTCGGTGATCAGGGCATTGACGTCGACGCTGCCCGCCGTGGACGCGACCTGAGCGCCGTCGCCGATGCGCGCCGTGACGTCGGTATCGTGGTCGTTCCAGTTGAACGCGGCGGAGAACGCGAGCGGCGTGCCACCGCCACCGCGGCTATCCTGCGCCGGGGTCTTGGCGGCCTGATAATCCTTGACCTGCGCGTTGCTCGGATTGGAGCCGATCACCTTGCGCGCCACCGCGCCGCTGCCGACCTGCGCCGACGCGGCGGCCTTGTTCTGCTCGATGGCGGCGGTGTCGGGATCGTCGGTCTTCGAGCCGGCGCGCACCGCGACGTTACCTTGCGCCGTGGCGTGGCCGTCGATCGCGGCCGTGACGTCGGTGTCGCTCTCGCTGATGGTGACCGCCATGCCGACGGCGCCGTCTTCCAGCACCCCCGCGCTCGCGGAGACGCTGAAGTTGCGCAGCGCATCGGCGGTGACGTCGAGCTTGCCGGCGGTGCTGGTGACGGTGGCGCCGCTCGCCACCACCGCGGAGGAGCTGATGTTCGAGAAGCCGGCGGCGAGCGAGAGGTCGGCCTTGTTCTCCTGGTCGCTCGGAATCGGCAGCAGCGATCGCGTCGCGGTGACGTCGAGCTTGCCCTCGGCGTAGGCACTGAGCTTCACGTCGCCCGAGGCGGTGATCGTGGCGCCGGACTCGATGGTCACGCCGGCAGTCGGATCCGACTGTCCATAGGCGAGCGCCAGCACCTTGTTGAAGGTCTTGATCTTGGCCTCGGTGCGCGCATCGGCGCTGATCGAGACCGAGGCGCCTTCGATCAGCGTGCCCGCGCTCACGGTCACCGTGGCATCGGCCTCGCTCCAGGCGACACCGACCTTGAAGGGGCTGTTCGACTGCATGAAGTCCAGCACCTTGTCGGTGGCCGTGCCGGTGTCGCCGAACAGGCGCTTGCTGCCGGCCGTCGCCTTGATGTCGATCGCCCCGCCCTTGATCGTGGCGCCGCTTAGCAGAATGCCGGCTTCAGCGTCTTGCAGCGAGATGAACGGCGTTTCCTTGCCGGTGAGGTCGGTCGCCTCGAGCGTAATGCCGCCCGCGGCATAACCACTGGTGGCCTGCGCGAGGAGCTTGGCGCCCGCGCCGAGCGCGATCAGCGGCGCGCGCAGCGTGATCGAATGCGAGTCGCCGCTGGACAGCGCGGTCATGACGTTGCCGCCCGGAATCTCGCGCGTCGAGATGAAGCGGTTGTCGTTGACGACGATCGCGACGTCGGCAGTGAGCTCGAGGTCGACCGGCACGGTCATGTTGGTGCGCACCGTGAGGATGTCGTCGTCCACGACCAGCTTGCCGTGGAAGGCAGGATCGAGCGACTGCAGGCCGAAGTTGTCGATGCCGCCGTTCAGCTCGACGTGGATGGAATCGGTCGGCGTGTCGAACGCCGTGGGACTGGCGAACAGCCCGCCGGGAATCGCCAGCAGGTCCTGCACGGTCATCTTGCCGAGGCTCGCGTCGAATGCGAGCTGGAAGTCCGAGCCGCTGTTGGTGCCGATCACATAGACGTCGTGGCCGTCGTGCAGCACGATGCCGCCGACGATATCGGCGACGTCGAGCAGGCCAATGCCGACGCCGATGTCGTGCAGCGTCTGGTGTGCGTTGGAGAGGCTGGACTTGAGGCTTCCGAGCAGATCGCTGCCTGCGTTTTGTACATCGTCGCGCAGATCGCTGATCGAGAAGATGCCGCGCGCGACGACGTTCTTCAGGCTGTCGACCGTGCTGGCGACCAGGCCGGTGGAAATCTGCGAGGTCAGATACGGCACGCCGAGGGCGTTCAGGATCGTCGACTCGCCGGTGACGGTCTCGATCAGGCCGCGGTGATTGAGCTTCTCGCCCGGCTGCGCCTCCATGTCGGGCGCCTGCACCTTGGAGATGAAGCCGCCGTCTGCGGTCTGGAACTGGCCGAGCGTCGACTCGGTGAGCACGGCCTGGTCGCCGGTGCCGTCGGTCTCCACTTCCTTCCACCACTGCTCGGTGGTGTGCGGCGAACGGCCGAAGAAGTTGGTGAGATCGACGATCTCGAACCCCGGCAGCGGGCTCGGGTCGCCCTGGTGCGCCGACACCGATGTGCCTGAGGCCTGGTCGGCGCCGTAGATGACGGTGAGCTCGCCCGTCATCTGGCCAAGGAAGGCGTTCGGATTGCGCACCTGGCCGTTGACGGTGACGGTGTGCGTCGCGCTTGCCTGGAGGGCCGCCAGGGTGAAGTCGGCGTCGAGGCCGGCATTGAGATCGAGCAGGAAGCGGTTGACGAAGTCCGACGTGCCGTCGCCGTTCTCGTCGATAAAGCTTTGCGCGAGGACGCTGTCCTGCGAGTTGATGACGCCGTCGTCGTTGATGTCGAGGTCGTTCGAGTCGACCAGCTGGTTGCCGGCCTGGATGAAATCGAACGTCGGCAGCAGGTCGTACAGGGTGTTGGCGTACAGCCGCACGAACTTCACCGGGTCCGGCACACCGTTGGTCAGCACGCTCGGCGACGTCAACGTGATGTCGTAGTCGGCGCCCGTGATGGGCGTGCCGGCCAGCATGTCGTTCCAGGCGCGCTCGACGATCTTCGAGAAGAAGCGCATCGTCAGGTCGTCGACCCAGTTGTTGTGCATCGCGTTCCACACCGAGGTGGAACCGCGCTCCGGCACACCCGCCTGCACGAGATCGTGCACCTTGGGCAGAAGATCGCCGTCGGGCAGAGCCGTGTTGTAGGCGTCGCTCTGGATGTAGCTGCGCGCGATCAGGCCGCCGGTCGAGTGCGTGAGCACGTCGATGTCGACCGGCGCGACCCCGTATTCGCTCTTCCAGGCATTGACCGCGCGGTCCATCGCGTGGCCGAAATAATCGACCGCGTACTGGTAGGTGCCGTCGGTGAGGTTCTCGGCGCTCAAGCCGTCGATGTGCCCGTCGTAGGTCGCATCGGTCGGCCGGGGCGCGACCGACAGGCGGAAGTCCCAGGGCGCGAGGAACAGCGTCTCGCCTTCGACGTAGCCGACGTTCTTCAACGTCTGGATCATGTCGGCGTAGACCTTGGCGAGCGGATCGATCTCGAGCTGCTCGGGCAGCACGCCGCGGTGATCGAACCATGCGTTGACGACCGTGATGTCGTCGATCGGATAGGAGGCGCCGATGCCGGGCAGCAGGACGAGCGGCCGGTCGATGTCGACGATCTTGTCGGTGCCGCCGCCCCCCGTCAGGACGTCGCTGCCCGGTCCGCCGATGATGACGTTGTTGCCGGCGTTGCCCGTGAGAACGTCGTCGCCGCGGCCGCCGCTCAGGTTCTCGAAAGCGCTCGGCGTCGAGAGCTGGAGCGTCAGGCCCGGCGCTACTGTCTGGGCTGCACCGCTCGACAAATCGACCGTCACCCCCGTGCTCATGCCGGTGAAGTCCAGCGTGTCGGTGCCGGAGGCGTCGGTGAGTGTCACCGTACCGCCGGTGCCCTGCGCGAACGAGTAGGTGTCGTCGCCGGCGCCGCCGCTCAGTGTGACGGGCAGGTCCGAAGGCAGGCCGACGAGCAGGAACTTGTCGTTGCCGCCCAGACCGTCGGCGATGATGCTGCGTACTGCGGTATAGGTCTCGGCGTCGTAGCTGCCGAGCGCGACGTTGATGCTGTAACCGACGTCGGCGTCGCCGCCGATCTTTTCGAAGACGACGCTGTCGGCGCCCTCGGTGAGGTTCGCCACCAGTACGCCGCCGGTAACGCTCGCTACTGAAGTGGGGCTCGCGGAGAGCAGCAGCCGCGGCTCGAGCATCTCGAACAGCAGCCGGCGGCGGGACGGCGGTTTGTGCCTGGGTCTGCGGCGGGGAGTCGTGCGGAAACGCCAGACGCGCGCAAGCGATCTCAGGGCGCCATCGATGGCCCGAGCCCAACCCATGCCGGACTTGCTCCCTTGCCAACTACTGTTGTACGCCCGCGCCTTCTTTAAGCTTGATGGCGCGGCCCCGTGCGTTTGTTCGCTGGCGCTGCTGCAAAACTGCTGCGCGGAATATTACGCGGGCGTGCACTGCGTCACAACGAAAACCGCATGAAAGTTTTGTGACGGTTCGCAGAGCGCGCGCCATCGCGCGATGCGTGCGACAAAACTGTGCGCAGCCAACGCTATGCCGGAAGTTCTTAGCGCTTCTTCGAGGGCTTTTCCGGCTCCGCTTTGCGGCCCTTGACTTCCGAGTCCGCGGCGCTGCTTATTCCGACCTCCGGCAGCTTCGCCGCCGGCGCGGTGAAGCGCTCGCGCATCGCGACGAAGTTGCGCATCGAATGCAGGTGCGCGTACACCAGCTCGAGCTCGTCGTTGCGCGCCATTTCGGCGAGTTTCTCGCCCGGCAGCGTCTTCAGCCGCGCGCGGCTCACCGCCATGAAGCCGGTGAGCGCCATGCGCTCGCCCGAGTCGAGCGTCACCTGCGCGCGCATCGGCTCGAGCAGGTTGAGCTCCTGGAGCTTCTTGCAGAACTGCTGCGTGCGGCGGAACTCCATCTGGTAACTCTGCAGGAATTTCAGCACGTTATCGACGAAAGGCGACGGCTTGCCCTCGCCGTTGAAAAGCTTCTCGCCGCGGCCTTCCTGGTTGAAGCCGGGGAAGCCCTCGTCGATGCACAGCACGAAGTTCTTGCCCTCGTCGTTGCTCGAGAACACGAACGGATAGCGGCGCAGGAACGCCGGGACGTATTTCGCCTGCCAGCCGCCAAGCGGCCCGAGGTAGAGGTTTTCGTGCTCGCGCATGCCGAGGATCACCGCCGGCATCACCGCTTCCTCGTTGCCGGCGAAGACGATCGCGTACTCGGCCGCCGCGCCCGGGAACTCCACCGCCATCAGCGGCACCGAGTTCACCTTGCGGCTGAACGCGAAGTCGCTGCCGATCTCCACGGACCATTGGGCGTGGCGCGTTTTCGATACGGGAACCGCGGTTTCGTAGATCAGTTGCTGTGCGGCCATCGTCGTGTCCTCGAATATTGAAAAGCGTTGGAAAAAATTATCGTACCGGCTTAAGCCGCCCGCCCGACTCTACCCCCGGGAAACGCGCGCTGCAGCGGATCCCGGCGGGGATCTTGTGCTGGCGATTGGCGAGCTCGAGGCGCACCCCGAAAGTGCTGCTCGCGGCGTCGAGCAGCCGGTCGATCACCTTCACCGTCGCGCGGTGGCGCGAGCCGGCGGGAATTTCGGGCACCACCTCGACTTCCATGCCGATTTTTATCTTGCCGTACGCGGGCGCCGGCAGCAGCACTTCCACATGCAGCACGTCGATCTCGGCGAGCTTGAGAATCGGCTTGCGTCCGACGCCGGCCTCGGCGAGCTCGCCGGGGTGCTGTAACCGTTCGGTCACGATGCCGTTCATCGGGCTGCGGATGGTCTTCAGGCGGATGACTTCGTTCTGGCGCGCCAGCTCGAGCGCTGCGAGCTTGCGGTTGTCCTGCGCATCGCGCAGCTCCGATTCGGCCAGCACCCGCTCGGTCAATGCCTCGTCGCGCGCCTGCGCCGAGACGTAGTTCTGGCCGTGCAGGTTCTGCGCGCGCTCGGATTTTTTCGTGGAGAGATCGACGCGCGACTCCCACGAGCGCACCGCGCCTTCCATCTCCGAGCGCTGCTTGGCGATCGCCGCGGCCGCGCGCTCGAGCGAAGTATCGAGGATCACCAGCTCCTGGCCTTTGCGCACGATGTCGCCGCGGTCGACGTTGACGCGCTCGATCAGCCCCTCGATCGGCGCGCGCACCTCGATCACCTGCCTCGGCTCGATGACGCAATCGAAATCGCCGGCCTGCGCAGCCGCTGCAACGGCGCAAAGGACGCCTGCGAGAAAACCCGATTTCACTCCCCACTCCCCGTGAAGGCCAGCGCGGTGTCGAGCCGCCGGTCTTCCGCCATGGTAACCCGCCGATCGTGCGCGTTCGCCGCCTCGGCAGAGGTCTGGGCGGCAGTCCGCAGCACGCCGGTGCACCAGCCGGGAAGCTCGTGCGCATACCTATGGAAGGCCTCGGTCATCGCACCCGCATGCCGGCGGAAAAGATCGTCCTCGAGGCTCACGATCGCCTCGTGCGAGCCCGCATCGCCCTGGCGCGCGCAGCGGCCGAAGAGCTGCCGGTCGATGCGGGCCGATTCGTGGAACTCGGTAAGAATTACATGCAGCCCGCCGAGCGCAGTGATTTCGGGCGCGAGCTTGATGTCGGTGCCGCGCCCTGCCATGTTGGTCGCGACGGTGACGCGCCGCGGCTCGCCGGCGCGCGCCACGATCTCGGCCTCTTCGCTGTCCTGGCGCGCGTTCAGCACCACGTGCTCGATGCGGCTCGCGCTCAGCAGCCGGTCGAGCTCCTCCGATGCCGCGACCGAGCGCGTGCCGACCAGCACCGGGCGGCCGGCGCGCGTGATCGCCGCGATCGTGTCGCCGACCGCTTCCCATTTGCGCTCCTGGCTGGCGTAGAGGCGCGCGCCGTGATCGCTGCGGCGCGACGGACGATTCGTCGGAATGCGCACCGCCTTCAAGCCGTAGACCGCCTCGAGCTCGGGCCCGACTTCGGTCGCGGTGCCGGTCATGCCCGCGAGCCGCAGGTAGCGCCCGAATAGGCGCTGGTAGGTGATGCGCGCGAGCGTCGAGCGGCGTCCCGTGACCTCGCAGCCCTCCTTCGCCTCGACCAGCTGGTGCAGGCCGCGCTCCCAGGACCGGTCGGCGAGCACGCGTCCGGTGTACTCGTCGATGATCTGCACCTTGCCTTCGCGCACCAGGTAATGCGTGTCGAGCTCGTGCAGGCGCAGCGCCGCGAGGCCCTGCTGCGCCAGCTCTTCGCGCGCGCGTAGCGAGCGCCAGGCCGCCGGCAGGTCCTCGGCCAGCGCGCCGACGCGGGTGCGGCCGGCCTCGGTCAGGCGCACCGTGCGCTCGGCGCGGTTGATGTGGAAGTCGACCTCGAGGACCAGTTGCCGGCAGAGCTCCAGCGCGGCGGCATACAGCGCGGATTCGCCTTGCGCATCGGCCGCACTCGAGATGATGAGCGGCGTGCGCGCCTCGTCGATCAGCACGCTGTCGGCCTCGTCGACGATCGCAAAGTGCAGGCCGCGCAGCAGCAGCCGGTCGAGTCGGTCGCCGCGCCCGAGCATCTTCTCCAGCAGGAGGCGCCCCTGGCCGCTGCGCGCCCCGAGCGTGAGGCTGTCGCGCAGGTAGTCGAAACCCAGATCCTTATTGGTGCAGTAGGTGATGTCGGCGGCGTAGGCGCCGCGCCGCTCCTCGGGAGACTGGCCGTGCTGCGTCACGCCCACGCGCAAGCCGAGTGCTTCGTACACCGGGCGCATCCAGTCGGCATCGCGCTTCGCGAGGTAGTCGTTGACCGTGACCACGTGCACCGGCATCCCGGCGAGCGCGGCGGCGGCGGCCGGCAGCGTCGCGGTGAGCGTCTTGCCCTCGCCGGTCTGCATTTCGGCGAGCATGCCCGAGAGCATCGCGTGGCCGCCCATCAGCTGCACCGGGAAATGCTTCATGCCGACCGCGCGCTCGGCCGCGGTGCGGATCATTGCGAAGGCACGCGCCACCAGCTCCGGCGCGAAGCCGCGGCGCAGGAGCGGCGAGCGCAGCTCGTCGGCCGCCTCGCGCAGCGCCGCGCTGGACAACCCGTCGATCTCGCGCTGCAGGCTCTCGGTAAGCGCGACCAGCTCGCCGGCGCGTCGCAGCCGCGAGCCGAACGGGCGCCGGACGCGCGCGGCGAACGCCAGCAGGCGCTGATCGAGCGCGCTGTCGCGCGCATCGGGGCGCTCGGCGTAGGCGGCGCAGGCGCGTTCAGACATTCAAGCGGGCGAGGAACGCCTGGCGGATGCGGCGATACCACTGCACGGCGAGCGGCTCGGGCTTCAGCACGAAGCGCACGTAGGCGCGCCCGCCGTAGCTCTCGCTGCGGCTTTGCGCGGGCAGCTCGAGGTCGAATTGAAAGGTGCTGGCGAGCGACTTGCCGCCGCGCGGATCGCGCGGATCGGCGGCGAGCGCACCGCCGCCGTGGCTGGACAGCGCGGAGCTCGGCAGCTCGTCTCTCGCCGCGGGCACTTCGCGCAGCACGGTGGCGGGAGCCACCTCGGCCAGGTTCTCGGCGAGCCGCACGTCGGCGCGCGCCAGGCGGTTGCGCACGAGATCGACGTCGTCCTGCGACACCACCACGCGCACGATGCTGCGGCCTTGCTGGGTGACGTAGCCGATGAGCTCGCCCTTGCGCAGGAATCTTCCCGGCAGGTCGTCGGCGCGTGCCAGCACGAAGCGGCCGCTCACGGCGCTGCGCGCGGTGAGCTGCTCGATGCGCTCCAGCAGACGATCTCGCGCGGCGCGCTCGCGCTCAAGGTCCTGGCGCGTGAGCTCGGCCTGCACGCGCTCGTTGAAGCGCTGCACGTCGAGCCGCGCGTCGAGCTCGTCGATGCGCGCCTCGCTCACCGCGAGCTGCGCGAGGAGCTGCGGATCGCGGCTCTCCACCAGGGGCCTGCCGGGATCGACGCTGGTCCCGGGCGCCACCGCGACCGCGCGCACGAAACCGTCGGCGCCGGCGCGCACGTTGGCCTCGTCGGGCAGCCAGACCACGCCTTCGGCGATCAGGCGATGCGGCATCGGCAGCGCAAAGAGCAGCACCAGCGCGCAAGCCGCGATGGCACCGGACACCCGCAGGGCACGCCGGCGCAGGCGGCCGCGCCGTGGCAGAGAAAACAGGTAGCTCAGGAATTTCCAGACCGGCAGCACCAGCATGCCGACCACGCCCCACAGCGCGAGCGCGACGCCGATGAAGAACCATTGCGCGGCGATGTAGAACACGATCGCCACCAGCACCAGCAGGCGATACACCAGCGCCGCCGGCGCGTAGAAGGCGAGCCAGCGTGCCTCGCCCGGCGCGAGCTCCGGCGTCGCTGGATCGGGCATGCGGAAAAGGTAGCGCTCGGCCAGATAGCGCCAATAGCGCGTGGCGCGCTGCGCGAGGTTCGGGATCTCGAGCAAATCGGTGAGGATGTAGTAGCCGTCGAAGCGCAGCAGCGGGTTGGCGTTGAACACCACGGTCGAGACGCCGGCGATCAGCATGATGTTGAAGGCGATGGCGCGCAGCACGCCCGGCTCGGCTGCCGCCCAGACGAACATGGCGAGCGCCGCGATGAAGGTTTCGACCAGCATGCCGGCAGCGCCGACCAGCGCGCGGCGCCATTTGCTGCGAAAGCCGCTCGCTGCCGAAGCCTCTACATAAGGTACCGGCGTGAACACCAGCAGCATCAGCCCCATGTCGTGCACTTCGCCGCCGCCGAGCTTGGTGGTGTACGCGTGGCCGAGCTCGTGCAGCAGCTTGATGAACGGAAAGCACAGCCACAGCAGCACCAGGTTCTGCGCGGCGAACACGCGGTCGCCGAGATTCTCGGTGAGCTCGGGCCAATGCAGCGCTGCGAGCGCCATGGCTGCGCCGACCGTCACGCCATAGGCGAGCGCACCGACCCAGCCGAACAGCGGCCGCACGAGATGCGCCGTGCGACCAAGGAAGGCGTCGGGGTCCCACAGCGGAAAGCGCAGGCTGAAGGGACTCTTCCAGCGCGAGGCGCGCCGCGTGCGCTCGTGGCGCGCGAAGCGCTCGAAAAGCTCCGCCGAGTCGGGATTGGTCTCGCACTGCAGGAGGTCGGCCGCGTGCAGCTGCGAGAGCAGGCGAATCACTTCCTCCTGGCTCGGCGTGTCGTCGCCCAGCTGCTCGATCGCCGCCTGCCAAACCTGGTCCATGTTGCGCCGGCCATCCATCAGGCCGAGCAGCTGATACGCCGCCGGCGCGAAGCGGTTGAAGCGACCCGAGGCCGGGTCCTGCACCACGTACCAGACTTCGCCGCGAAAGCGGTGGCGGCGCACGCGTGCCTGCGGCTTGAGGCTTGGATGCAGCGCCGCGAGGCGATACCACAGCGAGCTGAGAAAGGCCTCGCCGCTCAAGGCAGCCAGGCCCAGAGCGAAAGGCGCAGCCAGTTGACGAAGTTGCGCGTCCAGATCCAGACGAGACGCCGCTCGCCGGCGGCGATCTTGCCTACCCCTTCCATGCCGGGCCGCACGCCGGCGGGCGCCGCATCGAGCTCGGCCTCGACGCGGAAGAAGTTGCGTCCCTCCTGCGGCGTCGATACCGAGGTGATCGACTTCACCTTGAAGCCGAGCGGCGCGCCGATCAGCCCGGTGAGCGCCACTTCGCCGCGCTGGCCGGGCCTGAGATAGGCGATGTCGCGCTCATCCACCTGCAGCACCACGCGATAGGCGTCGAGCGGCGCCAGCTCGAACAGCACCTTGCCCTGGTCGATCGGCGCGCCGAGCTGCTGCGACAGATCGCCCGACACCACCACCGCGTCGAACGGCGCCACCAGCCGCGTGCGCGCAAGCTTTTCGTCGGTCAGGGCGAGCTGCGCCTCGGCCTGCGCCAGCTGCGCCGCGAGTACGCGCGATGCGGAGCGGTCGTGCTTCGCCAGCGCCTCGCGATACTTGCGCTCGGCCTGCTCGCGCTCGCTGTCCCAGCGCACGCGCTCGAGCTTGAGATCACGATCGTCGAGCGCCGCGAGCAGCTGGCCTTTCTGCACCGTGTCGCCGGCGCGCACCGCGGCCTCGGAGACATAGCCCTGGAACGGCGCCACCGCGGCGCGCTGCACGGCGCCTTCCACCACCGTCTTCGCCGGGATGCGCAACACGCCGTCCACGAAAACGAAAAACACCAGCGCCACGACGACAAGGACCAGCCCGACCTTGAGCGCAGGACGGCGCGGATCGGCGAGCTTCTCGCCCCATGCCGCAGCCTCGCGCGCCGCGCGGCCGTGCAGCCAGCGCTCGGCCTCGAGCTTGCCCTCGAGCAGCGGGCCGAGCAGCTCGCCCACCGCCTGGCACAGCTCGATGGTGGCGAGATCGAAGCCCGCGCCCTGGTTGCGCTCGAAGGTGAGCGCGCCGATGGCGCGGCCGCGGCTCGCGAGCGGCACCGTCAGCACGGCAGCCGCGCCCGCGCGCGCCGCAAGATCGCGTTGCGCCACGATCACCTTGCCGCGCACCGCCGGCGCCGGTGGATAGGCGAGCGCGGCATGCTGGTCGATCGATTCTTCCATCGCGTTCTCGATTGTCTCGACGAGCTGCGTCTTGCGATCGAACCAGGCGGTGCGCGAGATGGCGCGCAATTCGAGGCGGCCGCGGCTCTGCAGGCCGAGGCTCACGCGGTCGGCGCCGGTCTTGGTGGCGAGCTCGTTCACCAGCGCCATCGCGGCGGGCGCGAGCGCGCTGTGCTCCTGCGCGGCGTGCATCAGGTCGAGCCCGGTGGCGGCGCGCTCGAGGAGCTCCGCATCGCGGCGCGACTGGTGGCGCCGCAGCAGCGCCTCGAGCCATCCCGCGCCCCACAGGAGCTGGCGCAGCACGCCTTGCAAGAGCGGCTCGGGCCGCGCCAGGAGATCGAGCACCACGGCGCCCATCACCTGCTTTTCGATCTCGAGCGGGAATGCGACGTACACGCGGCCGCTCGGCATCTGCGCGCGCTCCGCGGCGTCGAGCCCGACCACGATGCCGCGGCGTTGCGCGAGCGCCTGCTCGGCAGCGGCGGCGAGATAGCTCACATCGCGCCGGCCCTCGGGCCACACCGCGCCCGGCACCAGCGCCTGCCCGTCATCGCCGCGCACCAGCAGCAGCGCCGCGAGCACGTCGGACACCATCGAGCATTGCAGGGCGAGCCATGCGCGGCAGAACGCTTCGCGCGAAGCCGCCGACGCGAATGCCGTCCATGCCTGAGCTTCGGCACCAGCCTGCGGCGCGTCCAAAGCCGCCTGCGCTTTGTCCTGGAATTGAATGAACTACCCCCGAGTGAACTACCCCCAGGGGCATTCTACTAAAGCGGCTGCCGCCGATTGGCAGGAGTGCCGCGGGCGCCGACGAACGGCGCTAGCGCCGCAGGTTGACGAGCACGATGCCGGCGGCGACCAGCAGCGCGGCGACCGCGAAAGTGCCGGTGAGCGGCTCGCTCAGGAACACCACGCCGCAGAGCACGCCGAACATCGGCGTCAGGAACGAGAGCATGCTCAAGCGGCCGGCGAGATACCGCGTAAGCAGCCAGAACCAAACGAGGTAGCTCGCAAACGCCACGATGACGCCCTGGAACGCGAGCGATGCCAAGGCGGTCGCGCTCAGCGAGACCACGCCGCGCTCGCCCATCAATAGGGATGCGATCGGCAGTACCAGCGCGGAGACGGCCAGCGGATAGAACAAGGTTTTTGTTGCCGTTGCGTGACCGAGCTTGGTGGCGCGGATCAGCACCGTGGTCGAACCCCACAGCACCGCGGCGACGATGCCGCACAGATCACCGAGCCAGGTTCGCTCGGCCGAAGCAAATCCCTCGGCGAACGCGAGAAACAATCCGCCGAAGGCGACCGCGACGCCCATCCACTGCAGCGGCGCCAGGCGCTCGCCACGCACGAAGAAATGCAGGCCGAGCGCGGTGAGCGCGGGCGTCAGATAGATGAACACCGACATGCGCGAGGCGTTGGTGTACGCGAGGCCGCCGTAGATGAACACGAATTCGCCGGCGAACAACGCTCCCGCAGCGAGCCCCGAGCCGAGCGTGCCGTCGCGACTGAAGAGGGCGATGCCGCGCATGCGCGCCCAGACGAAAAGCAAAACCGTCGCCAGGATCGAGCGGATCGCCGCCTGCATCACGAACGAGACTTCGGCCGAGATCCACTTGATCGTCACCTGCTGAAATCCCCACAGCATGGTGAGCGCGAGCATCAGCGCGTAGGCATTCGCGTCGAGTGTTTTCCGCTCTTGCGCCACGGCCGGGATTTTGGCGTAGGATGCAGACATGCCGCGCAAGGCAAACAGCAGCGGTTCGAAAAAGCACACGGCGGAACCGCCGCCGGTCGAGGAAGCGCTCGCAGCGGACAGCACGCCGCTGCAGGGCCGGGTCATCGAGCGCCCCGACGGCTTCTACTGGGAAGACAAGCACAAAGGCGAGACGCACGGCCCGTTCGCCACGCTCGCCGAGGCCGAGGCCGATCTGCTTTCCGGCGGCGCTGCCCCGGAAGAAAACGAAGAAGTGCCCGAGGCCCTGCAGGAAGCCGAGTCCGAGCTCGGCATCAACGAGTGGATCGATCCCGACACCGGCGGTCCCGCCGAGGACAACGTCCCGCGCATCGAAGACCACTGACGCTGACGCAATTCCGTACTTGGTACGGAATTATTTTTTGTCGGCGACGTCCGCCAGCAGCGAGTTCAGCACGTTCGGATCGACCGGCTTGATGAGATGGTGATCGAAGCCGGCCTCGCTCGCGCGGCGGCGATCGGCTTCCTGGCCCCAGCCGGTTAACGCGACCAGCGTGACCCCACCACCATGGCGCGTGCGCAGCGCGCGCGCCACGTCGTAGCCATTGCTGCCCGGCATGCCGATATCGAGGATCGCGACGCGCGGCCGGAACTCATCGCCCAGCATCACCGCCTGCGCGCCGTCGTAGGCGACGCGCACCTCGTGACCGTAGAGCGCGAGGACGCGCTGCAGGGAGTCTGCTGCATCGCGATTGTCGTCGGCGACGAGGATGCGCAGCGGCCGCGCCTCGCGGACTTCGGTGCGGGCGGGTTTTCTCTCCTGCAGCGGCCCTGGGCCGGCGATCGGCAGGCGCACCACCACCTCGGTGCCGGGCCCGGATTCGGCCGGCCGGATTTCCATGCTCCCCTGGTGTAGCGCGAGGACGCCGCGCACCAGCGTGAGTCCGACGCCGGGCTCGGCCTCGGCCGACATGCCGACGCCCGTGTCTTCGATGTGCACCAGCACCGCGCCGCTCTCGACGCTCGCCGTCAGGTTGATCGAGCCGCGCGCCTGCATGTGCCGCGCGGCGTTCTTGAGGAGCGTGGAGAACACCTGCGCCAGGCGCGCCGGATCGCCCTCGACCACGACGCGCTCGCTCGGCATCAGCACCGAGAGGTGATGCGCCGCGGCATTGATCACCGGGCGCGCCGCTTCGAGCGCCATGTCGATCGCCACTTCCAGCGGCACGCGCTCGGTGCGCAGCAGGAACTTGCCGCGCGAGATGCGCTCGATGTCGAGCAGATCGTCGATCAGGCGCGAGAGCTGCTCGAGCTGGCGCTCGATCACGCCCTGGCTCCAGGCCACCTCCGGATCCTGCGGCCCCTTGCGGCCGAGGATTGCGACGGCGTTCCTGATCGGCGCGAGCGGGCCGCGCAACTCGTGCGCGAGGGAGGCAAGGAACTCGTCCTTGCGGCGATCGGCCTCCTTCGCCGCGTGGATGTCCATGCCGGTCGCCACCCAGCCGTCGACGCGGCCGGCACTGTCGTGCGTCGGCGTATAGGCCCACTTCACCCAGCGGCGGCCGAGCCCCGGCAGCTCGACCAGGCGCTCGTAGGCCACCTGCTCGCCGGAGAGGATGCGGTCGATGAAGGGCTGGATCTCGCGCATCGCGCGCGAGCCGGCAACGTCGATGACGCGCAGGCCGATGAGGTCGCGAGCCGGGCGCGCCGCCCACTTCGCGTACGTCGGGTTTACCCAGAGGAAGCGGGTTTCACGGTCGCAGCGCACCGCGGCAACCGGCATGGTGTCCGTGATGACGCGCAGTCCCTGCTCCCCGGGGGGCTTCTCCATGGCGCCCGCGATGGTAACCAAGGGACCTCAACCGCCATATCGCAATTCCAACTACAACTGACAAACGCTTACTTTGCCGCGGCGGCTTCTCTTGCGCGCAGGAGATCGGGCCGCAGGCTCGCGCCCTGGCGCACCAGCTCGCGCTGGATCTGCTCGACCGCCACTTCGCGCGGCATCACGCCGCGGCGCGCGGCGAGCGCGCCGCAGACGCCCGCGGCCTGGCCGGTCGCCATCACGATCGGCATCACGCGGTACGACGAATGCGCCTCGTGCGTGCCGGAGATGCAGCGCCCGGCGACCACCAGGCCCTCGGCGCTGCGCGGCATCAGGCAGCGCAGTGGAATGTCGTACGCCTCGCCCGGCGGCAGGCGCTTCAACACGGTGCCGGTGCCGGCCGGATTGTGGATGTCGACCGGATACGCGCCGCGCGCGATCGCGTCGTCGAACTTGCGCGCCGAGAGGACATCGTCGACGGTGAGCTGATAGTCACCGAGCACGCGCCGCGTCTCGCGCACGCCGACCTGCACGCCGCTTTGCGCGACGTACGACTGCTCGAAGCCCGGCACGTAGCGCCGCAGGAATTCCGCGATCTGGCGCATCTGCTTGCGGCTCGCCCACTCGGCGAAGCTCAGATCCCATACGTCGGTGCCCAGCACGCGGGTCACCCGGGTACTGTTGACGCTGACTTCCTCCTCGTGCGGGGTGGCGAAGAACAGGATGTCCTCGCGCGGCAGGCGCAGCTCGCCCGCCTGCGTCGCCTCGCGCACCAGGTCCCACAAGCCGTGCACCCCGCGCCACTGCTTCGGGTTCTGCGTCACGTAGGCTTCGAAGTTCGAGCGCTGGAACTCCACCACGCGGAACATCAGCGTCATCGGCTGCACCAGGCCGTCGGCGCGGCCGACCTCCGAGGGCGCGCCCGCCTGCACCGCGACATCGCCGTCGCCGGTGCAATCGATGGTGACGCGCGCGCGGATGGCGAGCGGTCCGGACTTGGTTTCGAACACCGCGCCCTCGACGCGCTCGGCGCCGCCCAGCACGCTGCTCGCGAAGGCATGAAACAAAAACTGCACGCCCGCCTCGTCGAGCATTTCGAGCGCGATCAGCTTGAACCATTCCGGGTCGAACGGCACCACGTAGCCCGTCGCAAGCGAGGGCTCGATCGCGCCGCCCGCTTTCACCAGTTTCTCCAATAAGGTCTTCAGCGCCCCGGCGATGATGGCTTCGCCGGGCCCGTGATCAGTGGGGAGAAGCGTGGTGGCGCCCTTCTTTTCCTTCGTCGGGTGCGCGGTGTGGAACGACATCAGCGGCATGACCAGCGCCGCCGTCGCATTTCCTCCCAAAAATCCATACCTTTCGGCGAGCACGACGCGCGCGCCCGCCTGCGCCGCGCCGACCGCGGCGCCGAGGCCCGCCGGGCCGCCGCCGACCACCAGCACATCGGTCTCCGCGGCGAGCAGCGCGCGCCGCGGCGGCAGGTCGATGCGCGTCGCTTCGTTAGGCCGCTTTAGGGAGGGCATGGCCGTGCTTCCCCGCGTTCAGCACTTCGAGCGCGATCTTGATCGTCTGGCGCGAGCGCTCCTGCAGCGCGGGCACCGACTTGAGCAGGGTCGAGCGCAGCTCGCGCCGGTTGTCGAACGACTCGTCGAGGTGAGCGCAAAGCCGGCCGGGATTGACCAGATGCAGCGGCGGCGTCGGCAGCTTGAGGTCCTCGAGGAAGCCCGACACCTTGCCTGCGTACGGCAGCGCGACGAACGGCACGGCGCGCAGCGCCGCGAAGATCAGGAAGTGCAGCCGCATACCGACGACGAAAGTGAAGCGGCTCATCATGGCGAGGATCTGGCCCGAGCTGTACTCGCCGTTCAGCACGCGCGCGCGCTGCGCGCGCAGCATCCTGGCGATCACGGCGTGGCTGTGCTGGCTGTCGAGCACCGAGTGCTCCATCGGCACGAAGAGAATATCCGCGTCGAAGCGATCGACCATGAAGTCAGCGGCGTTGGCGAGCAGCGCGTGGTAGACGACCGGGTCGAGGTCGGGGGCGGCGACGCCGGGCTCGCGCACCGACATGCCGATCACGCGGCGCCGGTCGGCTAGGCCCTCGAACTTGAGGGCATTGCGCGGCAGCGACTCGGGTTTGAGGAGCAGCGCCGGATCGGCGGTGACCACCACGTCGTGGTGCACGCCGGCCTCCTCGAGGCACTGCTGCGCGCTCTTTTCGCGCACCGTGATGGCGGCCACGCCCTCGAGGGCTTCGCGCACCGCGGCCTGCACCGTTGGATCCTTCAGCGGCCCGGCGCCCACCGCGTACAGCATCACCGGCACGCCGTGCTCCTTGGCGACCAGCACTTCGCGCAGGTAGAGGCGCGCGTCGGCGTCGTACAGGATGCCGCCGCCGCCGAGGAGCAGCAAATCGAGCCGCTCGACCTCGGGCGCCACCTCGGCGCGCGAGAGCTTGCGCACCGCAATGGCGCGCTCGACCTTGTGGCGCCGCTTGGTATCGTCGGCGTCGCGCGAGAACACCGTGATCTCCACGCCGGGCAGCTCGCGCCGCAGCTGCTCGATCATCGATTGCAGGATCGCCTCGTCGCCGAGGTTGAGCCCGCCGTAGGAGCCGGTAATGCCGATTTTGGGTCCGCTCATGGTGGGAGCCTGCTTGCAAATTCCGGGCCCGACTCCGGCCGCCTGATCCGGTACGATCAGCCCATCCCATGGACCGCGACCTGAAACAGATCGAGGCGGCGCTGCTGCATGATCTGAACAACCTGCTCCAGGTGATGATGGGGAACCTCGAGCTCCTCAAGCGGCGCGGCGAGCTGGTGCCGGAAATCGTCGATGCCGCGCTCGCCGCGACGCGCGAGGCCGGGCAGCTCACCGACCGGCTGGTCGCAGTCGGGCGGCTGCAAGCCCACGAGCCGCGCGTGCTCGACATCAACCACCTGCTCCGCGAGCACCTGCAGATGATCGAGCACAACGTCGGCGACGCGATCCGCGTCGAGACCGAATTCGCGGCGGATTTGATGAGCGCCTTCGCCGATCGGCGCGCACTGCAGGTCGCGCTCCTCGAGCTCACCGCCAACGCGCGCGAGGCGATGCCGGGCGGCGGGCGGCTGCATCTGCGCACCGCGAACGCGGCGCCGGACCTGGTGCTGATCGAGCTCGTCGACACGGGGGGCGGCATGCCGGCGCAGCTCTTGCCGCGCGCCTTCGAGCCGCTCGCGGCGGCCGAGGGCGGCAAGCTCGCCGGCCTCGGGCTGCATATCGTCGAGCGCTGCATGCGCCAGGCGGGCGGGCGCTTCGAGCTGGTCTCCGAAAAGTCCGGCACCCGCGTCAGGCTCTACCTTCCGGCGGCGAAATGACCTACGAAGAGCGCCTGCGCGCGCATCTGGCGAAATACAAATTCCGCATCCTGCGCGTGCTGGAAAGCGGCGCCGTCAAGGGCGCGCGCACCGGCGTGGTCGCGAAGCGGCCCTACATCCTTCCGGCCGAGCAAATGCGCCTCAACATCCTGGTCCCATTCCGCGAGCGCTTCTGGGCGGAGTTCGAGGGCGCGGCGGGCCGCGAGCCGCGTCCGCTCGCGCTGGAGCGCGACTTCGCCCATCTCACCTCCTCGCAGGCGATGTGCTTCAACCTGTTCTACCCGCTGGTGCTCGACCGCTCGTGGGCCGAGACCTTCGTGCAAGGCGTGCTCGGGCTGAAAAAGGCGACGCCCAAGCGCCTGGCCTTCGAATACGTCGAGGACCCGGCACAGGCGACGCACTTCGATTTCTTCATCGAGCTCGAGGACGGCGGCCGGATCTACTTCGAGACCAAGCTCGGCGAGCTCGGCTTCGGCTCGACCGACCTGGAGGAGCGCCACCGCGAAAAGCTGGCGAGCGTGGTCCTGCCGAAGCTCGCGGCGCTGGTCGAGGCGAAATGGCTCGAGCCCGACGCCTTCTTCCGCCGCTATCAGCTGCTGCGCAACATGTGCTATCTCGACAAGCCCGGCAACCTGCTCTACCTCGTGGTGCCGGCGGCGAACGAATCGCTGCGCAAAGCGCTGCAGGTCCTGCCCGAGATCACCGCCGGGGCGCTGAAGGACCGGGTGCGGCCGCTCTACCTCGAAGAGATCGTGGAGAAGGTAAAGCCGCTGCTGCGCGGCAAGGACGAGGCGCTCAAGCGCCACTACCGCGAGTTCGAGGAGAAGTACCTCATCGTCTGATGCCCTCGCTCGCCGACATCCGCGCGCCGCTGCTCGAACTCCATAAGACGCTGGTCGACGCCGAGCGCGAGAGTTACGAGCGCAGCCGCGGCCGCATGCAGGACGGCGAGTTTTTGAAAGCGTTGATCGACGACCCGGCATTCGCCTGGCTCGGCGCGCTGACGGCGCTGATCGTGCGGCTCGAAGAGCTCGAGCCCGCGGTGCTGTCGAAGGAATACGTCGCCGAGATCCGGCGCCTGCTCAAGCCCGATAGCTCGGGCTCGCCGTTCCAGCGGAAGTACCAGGATCTGCTGCAGCACCGTCCCGAGGCGCTGGTCGCCCACGGCGCCGTGATGCGCGCGCTTCAGGCCTGAAGCGCCTTCTGCACCCAGTCCTCGATGCCGCGCGCATCCATGGCGCCTGACACGCGCGCCGCTTCCTTGCCCTGCTTGAAGAGGATCAGCGTCGGAATCGAGCGGATGCCGTAGCGCCCTGCGATGTTGGGCGCGGCCTCGGTGTCGACCTTTGCGAACCTCGCGCGCGTCTTCATCTCCGCGGCGGCGCGCTCGAAGCCCGGCGCCATCGCATGGCAGGGCCCGCACCAGTCGGCCCAGAAATCGACCACCACTGGCAACTCGGTACGCGCCACCGCGGCATCGAAAGTGGCTTCGCTCACCGGCACCGGCTTGCCGTCCAGAAGCGCGCCCTTGCACTTGCCGCACTTCGGGCCTTCGGCCAGTCGTTCGGCAGGTACGCGATTCAATGTGCCGCAGTTCGGGCAGCCGATCAGCACTGGCGTCAATCGATGCGCGCGCCGGAGACCTTCACCACGCGCGCCATCTTCGCGTAGTCGGAGCGCAAGAGCTCGCCGAACGCGTCGGCGCTCATCGCCTGCGGCACCACGCCCTGCTTGTCGAGGCGCTCGAGGATCACCGGATCCTTAAGCAGCCGTCCCATGGCGGCATTGATGGCATCGACGGTCGCGCGCGGTATGCCGGCGGGGCCGAGGAAGCCCATCCACGAATCGAAGGCGTAGCCCGGCACGCCCGCCTCGTCGATCGTCGGCAGGTCAGGAAGAAATTTCGAGCGCTTGGTGCCGGTGGATCCAATCGCCCGCACCCGCGCATCCTTGATGTAGGGGATGGCGCCAATGTTGGCGGCGATCACCGCCTGCGCGCGGCCGGCGAGTACTTCGTTCACCGCTTCGCCGGTCGCCTTGAACGGCACATGCACCATGTCGATTCGCGCCAGGCTGACGAAATACGCCATCGACAGATGCGTCGCCGAGCCGTTGCCGGCGCTCGCATAGTTCATCTTGCCGGGATTGGCCTTGCCGTACGCCACGAACTCGGCCACGGTCTTGGCCGGCACCGCTGCGGCGATCATCAAGACGTAGTCGACGTTGCCGATGTGCGCGATGGGCGTGAAATCCTTCAACGGGTCGTACGGCAGCTTGGCGTAAAGCGAGCCGGCGATGGTGTGGCTCGCGGCGGCGAGGATCAGTGTCTGGCCGTCGGGCGGCGCTTTCGCGACGAAGGCGGCGCCGATGGTGCCGCCGGCGCCGGCGCGGTTCTCGACGATCACGCTGCGCCCGAGCGCGGTGCCGAGCTCGGCATTGAGCGAGCGCGCCACGATGTCCTGCACGCCGCCCGCGGCGAACGGCACCACGATGCGCGTCACTTGTTGGGCTTGCGCGACCGATGCAACGAGCGCACACAGCGCAAGAAGGAGCTTCAAACCCGGCACCAGTCCTTGATCAGCGCCTCGTACATCGCCACCGCCTGGCGGATGCGTTCCATGCTGCACCACTCGTCGGTCTGGTGCGCCATCTGCGGCTCGCCCGGACCGAGCACCACGGTCGGCGCGCCGGCATAGACCTTGAGCAGGTTGGCCGCATCGGTCATGTACGCGGCGGCGCGCGGCTCGGGTTTTTCTCCGAGGTGAGCGCGCGAGATCTCGAACACGCGGCCGATCCATTCCGCCTGCGGCGGCGTCCATACGGGCGGCAGGTTGGAAAACACGTCCATCTGGGCGTCCTCACCCAATTGGAGTCTCAGGCGCTCGAGCAGCGCGCCGTGGTCCATGCCGGGCACGGTACGGATGTCGACGCCGATGGTCGCCGTATCTGGCACCATGTTGACGCCGCTGCCACCGGTCATAGTCCCGACGTTCATCGTCGGCTTGCCCATTACCGGGTGGGGCGTGGCGGCGAAGTCGAACGCTTCCAGGCGCGCGACCGCGTGCGCCGCCTTGTAGATCGCATTCACGCCGAGGTGCGGCATCGAGCCGTGCGCCGAGACGCCCTTGAAGCTGGCATGGAACTTCACCGAGCCCTTGTGCCCGATGTACGGATAGTTCGACGTCGGTTCACCGACGATCATCGCGCCCGCTTTGCCGAGGAGCTGGGTGCGCGCGAGATGCTGCGAGCCGATGCAGCCGTTTTCCTCCGCCGCAGTCAGCACGATAACGACGCCCGGCGTCCCGGTTAATTTTTTGGCAACCCCGCGCGCCGCCAGCAGGATCGCGGCGACGCCGGCCTTCATGTCGGAGACGCCGCGGCCGTAGAGCCGGTCGCCGTCGGCTTCACCGGCGAACGGATCCTTGGTCCACGGACGGGAGCCAAGCGCCACCGTATCGATATGGCCGGTGAGGCAGAGCGGCGCCTTTGCATCGGAGCCGCCGGCGCGCGCGATCACGCTGGTGCGGCCGGGCTCATAGTCGTGATACTCGACCCGGAAGCCCCACTCCTCGAGCAGCGCGCCGGCATGGCGCGCGCAGTCGTGCTCGCGCCCGGGTGGGTTGATGGTGTCGAAGGCGACCAGCGATCTGGTCAGGGAAATCGCGTCCGCGCCGCTCATGGCGCGAATGATACGGTGCTTAGCGCTCCCGGATAGCGGCGACGCGGATCCGGCGCTCCATGGGGGCATAGGGGCCGTCGGCGATCACGTCCAGGGAACCCAGGAAGACTTCGAGCGGCGGGACTTCCTCGCCGGCCAGCCAGGCGGCAATTTTTTCCGCCGACACATGGAAGAACGCCGCCAGCTGCGCGCGGCCGCCGAGAGTCTGCTCGGCTTGCAAGAGCGTCTTCGCGTAGCGCGTGCGCTGATCCATGCCGCGGTACTTGCAGGGGACGTGCCTGACGCCGAAGTCCGGCGGGCCCCCTCGCGATTCCGCGACGCCCGGCCGGCCTAGGCCGTGGCGCTGCGGTCGCTGCGTCGGCGCCGCGGCACGCCCGCCGCCTCGCGCGCCGAGCGGCGGTCATGCTCCGCGAGGATCAGCTCCATGGCCCGTTCGAATACCGCGCGCGGCGGCCCCGAACGCGCCGCGAGCCACTCGTCGAGCTCGGCGCTTTTTACACCCAGGAACGCGGCGAGCTTGTCGCGCCCGCCCTGCAGGTGCTCGCACTGCTGCAGAATGCGCGCACACATCTCGGCCCATCTCGGTTGGTGAACCATGGGGCTGCAGCGAGCAAATTCGGGGCCAGGGTCGTAACTATTGCTCCTTGATGCCGGCGGCGCGCACGATCTCGCCGTACTCGGCCTGCTCCTTGCGCAGGTACGCGGCGAACTCGGCGGTGGAGAAGCGGCGCAGCACCGCGCCCTGCTCCTCGAACTTGCCGCCGACCTCCGGCGAAGCGAGCGCGTCGTTGAGCTCGCGATTCAACCGCTCGACGATCGCGGCCGGCGTCTTCGCCGGCGCGAAAAGCCCGGTCCACGCCACCATGTCGAAGCCCTTGAGCTCCGGCGACTCGGCGAGCGC
>DASWER010000038.1:0-2022 GCA_036394655.1 Burkholderiales bacterium | reverse complement strand
GATCACCAGCACCGCAGTCACCGCGGTCATGGCAAAGGTGCGCAGGCGCCCGTCGAGCGGTTTCAGCGCGTTGGCGTTGAGGTAGTAGACGAACGTCATGCTCAAGCCGCTGGCGAAGGCCCAGCCGACGCCGGCGCGGATCGCCGCCCAGTCGGCATCGAGATGGCCGGGCCGCAGGTTGAGCGCCAGCGCGAGGCCGGCGAGCGCGAGCAGCATCGGCGCGAGCGCGCTCCAGCGCGGCCGCTCTTTGCCGAGCGCCCAGGTGAGCAGCACGTAGAGCATCGGCGAGGTCTGGAAGACGAGCAGCGCGAGCGCCGGCGGGATGCGCGCCACCGCCGAGTACAGGCAGTAGCTCTGCGCCGCGATCAGCAGACCCGCGATCAGCGTGCGGCCGCGCAGCTCGCGCGGGATGGCGAGCGAAATGTGCTGCACGCGCATCACGACCAGCAGCAGCAGAGCGGTGAACGTCGCGCGCACGCCCACGGCAGCCGCCACGCTCGCGCCGTGATCGAAGGCAATGCGCGCGCAGAGGTGGTTCGAGGCGAAGGCGCAGGCGACGCCGAGCAGGATCAGCACGCCGGCGCCGGGCGATAATTTGGCTTCCATGGTCAGGACCTGCTTCGCCGCATTGCTGGTGTTTCCACTGGTGGCGCTCGCCTGCGATTATCCCGACGAAGGCAACATGCCGCTGCGCCGCGCGGTCACAAAAGTGAAACTGCTGCCGCAGACCGAAGCCTGGGCAGCGAGCATGCACAAGGCCGGCGCGGTGGTGCAGTACGCCCTGTCGCTCGACCGGGAATGGCACCGCGATGGCCGCTGCTACTGGACGGTGGAAGCGCGCGCCGAGGGCGCCACCTGGCGGCGCTTCTACGTGACGCCCGACGGCAGGCGCGTCCTCAGCGAAGACGGCCGGCAAGCAGCAACAGCGCGCCGCAAAGCCACAGCGTCTGCGGCAGCCAAGGCTGCAGCACGCTGAAGACGTGGCTCTGCGCCATGCCGCTGCCCGCCAGCGCGATGCGCAGCGCCACGGCGAGCGCGAACACGGCGAATAGCGTGCCGAGGAAGCGGCCTTCGCGGCCGGTGCGGCCGAGCGCCACCGCCGCCGAATAGGCGGCGACGCAGGCTGCGCCCCAGCAACCGCCGGCGAGGAACTGCGCCGCGAGCAGCACGCCGAGCCCCGGAGCCAGTGCAGCGAGGAGCATCGCCAGCGCCCCGAGCGCGGCGGCGAACGCCATGGCGTCGGCCGGGCCCCAGCGCCGCACCAGCCGCGCCGCCGGAAACATGAGCAGGTTGAAGCCGATCCAGAACACCGGCAGCAGGTAAGGCAGCTGCTCGCGCGGCGCGAACTGCACGTAGCGCGGTGCCGAGCTGAGGCTGAAATGCACCTGGAAGCCGAGCGCGAGGAGCAGGAGCGCGATGAAGAGTGCAGGACTGGCGAGCGGCGGCGCCGCTTTCGGCTCGCTGGGCGGGTTCGGCGGCAGGCGTTTCTCCGCCAGCATGAGAGCAATCACCGTGGCGACCAGCGTGACGGTGGAGACGAGAAACGGCACGCGTGGATCGACGCCGCGCAGCGCGACGCCGAGATAAGGCGCAGCCGCCGACGCGATCGCGGTGCCGGTGAGCGCGAGGGTGGAGAGCCAGGGGATGCTCGGTGTCGGCGCGTAGCGCGAAAGCAGCGCCCACGGCGGCGAGCGCAAGGCGGAGGAAGTGACCGCCCAGGTGGTGATCGCAGCCAGCAATACGCCGGAATTCCCGCCGGCGTAGGGCAGCACGACGAAGGCCGCGCCCGAGACGAGGGTGGCGGCGACCATCCAGCCGCCGAAGCGCGCGAGCGCGGCGCGCACGCGGTCGATCCAGACGCCGGTGACGACGTCCATCGCGGCGAACACCAGCTGGTCGGCCACCAGGATCCACGGCACCCATTCGCGCGCGATGCCGGCGTTCTGCGCGAGCTGCGGCAGATAGATGACGTACAGCGTCCACGTGGTGGTGAAGAGGAACTGGACCACGCCGACGTAGACG
>DASWER010000037.1:0-2430 GCA_036394655.1 Burkholderiales bacterium | reverse complement strand
CGCGCCCCACGTGATGCGCACGGCGATCACGCAGAGCGCCGCGTATCCGACCGCATCGTGCAGCGCGCCTTTCGTGAACCAGGCCGCCGCGATGCAGGCGACGAGCGTCCAGTGCGCCACGCGCACCAGAGCGTCCCATACCCGGACCAATCAGCCCTTGCGGTTCTTGGCGCCGGTAGGCACCGGCGTGAGCGTGCGCGGATGGAAATAGCTCTCCACGCGCTCGCCCTTTTCATTCAGCCCGTACACCTCGTAGCAGCCGCCGTCGACCTTGATGCGCCGCACCTGCCAGCCTTTCTCCTTCAGCGCGGCGGTGAGCTTCTCCTCCGACTGCCAGCCCTCCTTGGCGCCCGAGTCGCAGGTCGCGAGGCCGGTGGCCCCCGCCGCGCCCGCCATCAGGCTAAGCGCACCACCGATGCACAGTCTTAGTTTCACGCAATCCTCCAGGTTGTTTTTAGGGATCGAACGGATGGCGGCGCACGATGGTTTCCTCGCGCTCGGGCCCGGTCGAGATGAGGTCGATCGGTATCCCGGCGAGCTCCTCGATGCGCTTCAGGTACGCGCGCGCCGGCGCCGGCAGCGAGTCGTGCGACTTGATGCCGACGGTGCTCTCCATCCAGCCCGGCAGCTCCTCGTACACCGGGTGGCAGCGCTCGAGCTCCTCGGCGCCCACCGGCAGGATCTCGGAGAAGGCGCCCTCGAGCTTGTAGCCGACGCAGATCTTCACCGCCTCGACGCCGTCGAGCACATCGAGCTTGGTGATGCACAGGCCGGAGACGCCGTTCAGCTGGATCGAGCGCTTGAGGGCCGCGGCATCGAACCAGCCGGTGCGTCGCGGCCGCCCGGTGGTGGCGCCGAATTCCTGGCCGCGCTGGCGCAGCCGCTCGCCGACGCCGTCGGAGAGCTCGGTCGGGAACGGACCGCCGCCGACGCGCGTGCTGTAGGCCTTGGTGATGCCGAGCACGTAATGCAGGTGCATCGGGCCGATGCCCGCGCCCGCGGCGGCCGCGCCGGCGACGCAGTTGGACGAGGTCACGAACGGATAGGTGCCGTGATCGATGTCGAGCAGCGAGCCTTGCGCACCTTCGAACAGCAGATTCTTGCCGGCCCGGTTGGCGTGATAAAGCGCGCGCGGCACGTCGGCGATCAGCGGCGCAAGGCGCGGCGCGAGCGCCAGCGTCTCGTCGAGCGTCTTCTGGTAATCGACCGCCGGCTGCTGGTAGAAATTCTGCAGCACGAAGTTGTGAAACTCGAGCAGCTCGCGCAGCTTTTCCCCGAAGCGCCGGGCGTCGAACAAATCTTGTAAGCGGATGGCGCGGCGTGCCACCTTGTCCTCGTAGGCCGGGCCGATGCCGCGGCCGGTGGTGCCGATCTTCTTCTCGCCCTTGGCCGCTTCGCGCGCGTGGTCGAGCGCCGCGTGATAAGGCAGGATCAGCGGGCACGCCTCGGAGACCGAGAGCCGCGCCACCACGCCGCGCACGCCCGCGGCCTCGAGCTCGTCCATCTCCGCGACCAGCGCCTGCGGCGACACCACCACGCCGTTGCCGATGAAGCAGTCGACGCTGCCGCGCAGGATCCCGGAGGGGATGAGATGCAGCACCGTTTTCTTGGTGCCGATCACCAGCGTGTGGCCCGCGTTGTGGCCGCCCTGGAAGCGCACCACGCCCTGCGTGCGGTCGGTCAGCCAGTCGACGATCTTGCCCTTGCCCTCGTCGCCCCACTGGGTGCCGATGACCACGACGTTGCGCGCGATCATTGCCATGCGCTGTTTCCTGCGGGGGGTTTTGTTTTAGCGAAAACCAACCCCCCACTGCGCCTTCGGCTCATGACCCCCTTGACAGGGGGTCGGCAAAGAAACGGAACCATGCTGCTCATTTCACCACGCCCGCAACACTTCTTAAATCAATTGAAAACCCAGTGGCAGGCCGAGCGCGGCCGAAGGCCTTGCCGACCTCGTCGTAGCGACCGCCGCGAGCCACGGGGCCGCTAACTCCAGCGCAGTAGGCGTCGAACACGACCCCCGAGTGGTAGTGATAGCCGCGCAATTCCGCGAGATCGAAGCTGATCTGTACCGGGCAGGCCTTGGCGAGCGCGCGCAGAGTTTTTAACGCCGTGGCCACCTGCGGTAGCTTCGGCAGCCGCTTTTCGGCCGTGTCGAGCACTTCGGCGCCGCCGTAGAGCTCCGGCAGGAGCGTGAGCGCGGCGCGCGTCTTGGCATCGAGCTTGCGCGACAGGCTATTCAGCTCCGGCAGATCTTTCTTCTGCAGCGCCTCGAACAGCCGGCCCTCTTGCTCGGTGCCGATCTCGGCGGCATGCGCGATCGAGCGGAACACCGCGACGTGGCCGATGTCGAGCCGCAAATCCTTCAACTGTGCGAGCTTGAGGGCCGCGCACAGCAACCGCTGGATCTCGAGATCCGCGTCGACCGCG
>DASWER010000036.1:0-2509 GCA_036394655.1 Burkholderiales bacterium | reverse complement strand
CGCGACGTGGTGCTTGTGCGGCCCGGCATCGGCATTCACCGCGCGGCGCTTCTCTTCGGGCACGGGCGCCGTGCCACCGGCCGCGCCCTCGACGCGGATGCGTTCCTTGAGCTTCTCGTCCTCGGGCGTCGGCTGCTGCTGTTGCTGCGGTGCTGGCTGCGGCGCTTGGCCCTGCTGATACTGCGCGAGCGCCGCGCCGGACGCTGCGATGAGACCCGCCATCAATAGTGTGCGCATGAGAATCTCCTTGCGCCCACCTGCTGCAACCTTCATTCCCCTTACTACCGGCTGACGCGGTTGCGGCCGCCTTTCTTGGCACGATAGAGCGCCTGGTCCGCCGCCTTCACCACCTCGTGGGGCGTGGCGTGCTCCTGCGACGGCGCAGCGACGCCGATCGATACGGTCACGGAAAGATTTTTTTCAGGCGATGCAGCTCCACGCCGCTTCGCGCCCTCATCCGCCTGCTTGGGCCGATCGGTGCCGCGCACCGCCATCTTGTAGGTCTCGATCGAGGCTCGGATCGCCTCCAGCGCGCGCTCGGCCTCGGCGATGTCGCTGCCGGGGAACAGCACGCAGAATTCCTCGCCGCCGTAACGGTAGGCGATGCCGCCGCCGTCGACCTGCGCGAGGCGCCGGCCGACCAGGCGCAGCACCTGGTCGCCGACATCGTGGCCATGCGTGTCGTTGAACTGCTTGAAGTGATCGACGTCGACCATGCCGACCGCGTAATTCGCTCCGACGCTGCGCAGCCGCTCATCCAGCGCGCGCCGGCCGGGCAGCCCGGTGAGCTGGTCGCGGAAGGCGAGCTGGTGCGACTCCTGCAGCAGCGAGACGACCAGGATCAGCCCGCTCGCGGCGACGAACAGCGCATAGATGCCCGAGTCGCTGGCCCATTCCGCGGCGACGAAGAACGTGGCGATGGCGCCGGCATTGCCGACCGGGATGGGTTTGAAATCCGGCCAGGTGCGCCAGACGGCCGCAGCGAAGGCCGCGGCGAATACCAGGCGCGCGACGAGCGGCGTCGGCGGCGAGCGCAGCCACCAGCCGTCGAACGACCAGCGGTGATGCACCGAGCCGAGCCACCACAGCAGCGCGCCCTCGGCGGCGAGCAGCGCGATCCAGGCATACGCCGCGCGGTACTTCGCGCCGCGCTCGGGATAGAGCATCACCAGCAGCGTGTTCAGCGGCACGATCAGGACCACCGCGGTGAACACCACCTTGCTGTGGTGGAACTGCCAGGCGGTGTAGCCGACGAGGAGCGTTGCGGCGATGACGAAGCAGCGGCCGCGGTTGAAGCCCCACGCCAGCGCCGCCGCCGCGGCGAGCACCGCGTACGGACCCGCGGTGCGCAGGCCCGCGAGCGAGGCGGGCAGCGGCCGGTTGAGCCAGACGAGCAGCGCCGCCACCGCGAGGATCCCCACCGGGACCCACAACGGCCGCAGCGCTCTCAGCCTTTCAATCACCTAACCGGTCAGGACGGAAGCCGACGTCGGCGAGCTTGCCGCGCTGCGCACGCTTGCCGATGTGCTCGGCGAGCTGCTTCGCATCGAGCGTCTCGAGCGCGCGGTTCTTGCGCTTGATGCCGGAGACGACCAGCGATTTGCCGTCGCTCACCGCGACATCCGCCAGGGCAATGTTTTCCGGCAGCGCGATGAGCTGCACGCCGACGCCACCATTGGGCCGCTCTGGCACCTCGTCGATGGGGAATAGGAGCAGCCGCGCATCCGAGGACAGGGCGGCGACATATTTGGCCTCGGTGACCTTCGCCGGCGGCCGCGCGGCGGCGCCTTCCGAGACGGCGAAGAAGTCCTTGCCCTGGCGCGTCTTCGACTCGAGGTCGCCCAACTTGCAGAGGAAGCCCAGGCCCGCAGTGCTGTTCATCAAGAGGCGCTGCGCCGGATCGCCGACGGCGATCCAGACGATGGCATCGGAGAACGAATTCACCAGCGTATTGACCGGCGCGCCGTCGCCGCGCCCGCTCGGGATGTCGGCCGCGGCGATGGTGAAGGTCTTGCCCGAGGCCGCGAGCACGATCACCGCATCGGTGGTCTTGCACTCGATGGTCTGGTCGAGCGCGTCGCCCTCCTTGAAGGTGAGCGTGGCAAGGTCGAGCGCATGCCCGGTGCGGGCGCGGATCCAGCCCTTGCGCGACAGGATCACGGTGAGCGGCTCTTCCACCACCGTGCGCTCGATCTGCGCGCGCTCGGCGGTCTTGATCAGCGTCCTGCGCTCGTCGCCGTATTTCTTCGAATCGTCGGCGAGCTCCTTCACCACCAGCTTTTTGAGCTCCTTGTCGTCACCCAGCAGGCTTTTGAGCTCCTTGCGCTCCGATTCCAGCGCCTTGCGCTCATCGTTCAGCTTGATTCCGTCCAGCTTGGTGAGCTGTCCCAGCCGCAGGTTGACGATGTCCTCGGCCTGCTTGTCGGTGAACTTGTACTTCTTCTGGAGGTTGAGGCGCGCCTCGGCCTGGTCCTCGCTCGCGCGGATCAGCTTGATGATCTCGTCGATC
>DASWER010000035.1:0-7746 GCA_036394655.1 Burkholderiales bacterium | reverse complement strand
GCGATGCCGGTGAAGCCGAAGATCGCCGCGATGATGGCGATGATGAAAAACGCAAGCGCCCAGCTCAACATGACGGACTCCTTGGTTAATGATGGGTAAGGCTGTGGGTAGAGGGAGCAAAGCTTGTGCCCATCGTGCGGGCGAGGTCCGACCGGACTTGTGTAATGGTTGCGCGGGGTTGTAAGAAGCGCACTGCGCGGGCCGTGCCCAAGTAGAGGTCCGGCTACAGGCGGTTCCCGGCATGGCTCCTGCAGCGCAGTCAGACGTGATGCTCGACGATGCTCTTCCTTTCATGCTGTGGCGCGCGCGGCCCGACATGTCGTGCGAATACACGAGTCGCGCCTGGCTCGAGTTCACCGGCATGAGCGCGGAGCAGGCCCTCGGCGAAGGCTGGTCGAGCGCGATCCACGTCGAGGATCTGGCGCGCTGGCTCGACACCTGCGTGCGCGCTTTCGACTGCCGCGAGCCCTTCGAGATCGAATACCGCATGCGGCGTCGCGACGGCGACTACCGCTGGGTGCTCGATCGCGCCGCGCCGTGTCATTCCCCCGACGGATTATTTCTCGGCTACGTCGGCGCCTGCATCGACATCGACGAGCGCAAGCGCGCCGCCGATTCGCTGGCGCGCGGCCTGGAGCGCGAGCGCAAGCTGCGCACCGCGACCGAGGAGTCGAGCCGCGCCAAGGACGGCTTCGTCGCCTCGGTGCTGGCCGAGCTGCACTCGCCCACCCAGGCGGTGGCCACCTGGTCGGCGCATCTGCGCGAAGAGCTGCCGCCGGGCAGCGAGGCCGCCGAGGCGCTGGAGGCGATCGTGCGCAATGCGCGCATGCAGAACCGCATCATCTCGAACCTGCTCGAGCTGTCGCGCGGGTCCGGCGTCCAGGAACGACCGGCGCACGCTGCCGATGCGCCGCTGCTCGACGGGGTGCGCGTTCTGGTGGTGGAGGACGACGGCGAAGCGCGCGAGCTTCTGCTCAAGGTGCTGCGCGTGGCAGGCGCCGAGGCGCGTGCGGTGCACAACTCGTCGCAGGCGCTGCGTGCGCTCGACGAATGGCACCCGGACATCATGCTCTCGGACATGGGATTGCGTGGCGACGACGGCTACGTGCTGATCCGCGCGGTGCGCGCGCTGCCGGCGGAGCGCGGCGGCTGCCTGCGCGCCGCGGCGCTCACCGCGGTGGGCGAGCCGCAGATGGCGAGCCGCGCGGTGGCGGCGGGCTACGACGCGCAGCTCGAGAAGCCGGTCGAGCCGGTGGCGCTGCTCGCGACGGTGACGCGGCTCCTGCAGCCCGCCGGCGTGTAAGCAGCGCCCTGTCGTGAAATAACTGCCGCGGCACGCGGTTTGCACCTCCTTGCTTTGCCGATTTCCGGCTCAAGGATCGCCATGAACTGGGACCGCATCGAAGGTAACTGGACGCAGATGAAAGGCTCGATCAAGGAGCGCTGGGGCAAGCTGACCGATGACGAGTTCGAGCAGCTCGCGGGTCATCGCGACAAGCTCGTCGGCAAGATCCAGGAACGCTATGGCTGCGCCAGGCACGACGCAGAGAGCCAGGTGCGGGAATGGGAAAAACGCCAAGCGTAAAAGACCAGCCGCAAGGCGCGCGCTGGCCGTTCGATCCGCTGCAGCCCGGCGATCACGAGCCGGTGCGGCTGCCCGAGGAGCTTGAGCGCGTGCAGAAGCAGACCGGCGCGGGTCGGAAGACCGGCCCCGCCAGCCCAACCAAAAGGAGCAAACGATGAAACCAGTACTTGCAGCAATCAGCATTGCGCTCGCCGCGGCGCTCGGCGTCGCCGGCTGCGCCTCGAGCCCCGAGACCAAGCGCAGCGCCGGCGAATTCACCGACGACGCCGCGCTCACCGCCAAGGTGAAGACCGCGATCGCCACCGACGTCGGGGCGCGCGCCGCCTCGGCGATCAACGTCGAGACCTACAAGGGCGTGGTGCAGCTCTCCGGCTTCGTCGACAGCAAGGACATGGCGAACCGCGCCGTCGAGACGGCGAAGAAAGTGAGCGGCGTCAAGTCGCTGAAGAACGACCTGCGGCTGAAAGCATCGTAGGTCAGGATATCCATGAGCACTGCTACTGCAAGAGCCGCGCAGCGGCTGCATTTCAATCTGCCGCCGCTGCCGTACGCCGAGGATGCGCTCGCGCCGGTGATTTCGGCCGAGACCCTCGCGCTGCATCACGGCAAGCATCACAAGAAATACATCGACACCACCAACGAGCTCCTCGCCAAGACGGAGATCCGCGGCTCGACGCTCGAGGACGTGGTGCGTGCCAGCCAGGGCAAGCTGTTCAACAACGCCGCCCAGGCCTGGAACCACGAGTTCTACTGGCACTCGCTCACGCCGAAGTTCGCGCCGCCCTCGGCCACCCTGCGCCGGCGCCTGGAGCGCGATTTCGGCAGCTACGAGAGCTTCGCCGACAAATTCGCCGCCGCGGCCAACGGCCAGTTCGGCAGCGGCTGGGCCTGGCTCGTCGACAAGGACGGCAAGCTCGAAGTCGTCGCCACCTCGAACGCCGATACGCCGATGGCGCACGGCGCGCGCTGCCTGCTGGCCCTGGATGTGTGGGAGCACGCGTATTACGTCGACTACCGCAATCAGCGCGAGCGCTATGTGCAGGCGGTGATCGAGCAGCGCCTCAACTGGACCTTCGCCGAACAGAATCTCTCTAGACCGTAGCGAGCGGGATGCGCGGGTCGAAGTCCCGCCAGCCGTTCTGCCACTGGCCCTCGGTGCGGCCGACGTCGCGCGCGTTGTGCGCGCGCAGCGCAGCGATGGCGAGTTGCTCGGTGCCGGGACGCTCGACGAGGACCGCGATCATGCGGCCGCCCTGGGTCTCGAGCGGATGCTCGGGCGTCGCCTCGCGCCGCGAGCCGCCGTGCAGGCTGGTCATGACGCCGGCGAAGGCGCCGACCAGCGCGCCGAGGCCGCACGAAAGCAGCACCGCATGCCCGCCGATGAGCGAGCCGACGATCAGCCCCGCGGCCAGGCCGACCGCGGCGCCGATGGCGCCGGCACGCCCGGCGCCGCGCGCGCCGGCGTCGCTGTGCGTATCGCCGCCGATCGGCGTGCGCGCATTCTGCCCCGGCGGTCCGACGTAGAAGGCGTCGATCTCGCTCCCCGAGAATCCGTCGCGTTTCAGTGCATCCAGGGCAGCGTCGGCGTCCACGCTGCGATCGAACCGGCCGGCAACGATGCGGGACATTAGGCGGTCTTCCTCAGGTCGGCGCGCCGCACGTCCACGCTCGGCAGACGCATCAGCGCGCGGTATTTGGTGATGGTCCTGCGCGCGACGCGCAGGCCCTGCTGCGCCAAGAGGCGCGCCAGCTCGGCATCCGAAAGCGGCGCGCGCGGATCCTCCGCGGCGATCAGCTCCTTCATCACTGCGCGCACCGCGGTAGCGGAAGCTGCGCCGCCGTTCTCGGTCGCGAGGCGTCGGGAGAAAAAGTGCTTGAACTCGAACAGCCCGCGTGGCGTCGCCATGTACTTGTTGTTGGTGACGCGGCACACGGTCGACTCGTGCAGGCCGAGCTCGCCGGCGATCAGCTTCAAGGTGAGCGGCTTCATCGCCACCTCGCCATATTCAAAGAACCCGCGCTGGCGCGCGACGATCGCATCGGCAACGCGCTGGATGGTGGCAAAGCGCTGCTCGATCGAGCGCAGCAGCCAGCGCGCCTCCTGCAGGTGGCGCGCGAGCGACTGGTTCGAAGCGTTCTTGTTCTGGATCGCCTCGGCATACGCGCGGTTGAGGCGCACGCGCGGCAGCGAGGCCGGGTTGATGAGCGCCACCCAGCGGTCGCGCATCTTCTTCACGATCACGTCGGGCACCACGTAGCGCGCTTCCTGCGGGCCGAAGCGATGGCCGGGCCGCGGATCGAGCGAGCGGATCAGGCCGCGCGCCACGTGCAGCGTCGCCTCGTCGCAGCCGACGGCGTGCTGCAGCCGCGCCCATTCGCGGTTGGCGAGCAGCGGCAGGTGGCCGTTGCACATTTTCAGCGCCACCTCGCGTCCTGGCGTGTCCCCGGACAGCGTCTGGAGCTGCAGGCAAAGGCATTCCTCCAGCGTGCGCGCGCCGACGCCGGCCGGATCGAGGCTCTGCACCATGCGCAGCGCCGCGAGGAAGTCGTCGGCGCGCACGTCGTGCTCCGGCGGCACCAGCGCCGCGAGCTCGTCGAAGGAATGCTTGAAGTAGCCGTCGTCGTCGAGGCTGTCGATGATCATGTGGGCGAGCGCGCGGTCACGCTCGCCCATCGGCGAGATCATCAGCTGCTCGCGCAGGTGCTGCGTGAGCGTCGGCTGCACGTCGTTCGCGCCGCCCCAGTCTTCCTGGTCGCGCTCGACCGGCGGCGCGTTGCTCGAGTGCTCCTGCGGCACGACGACGTCGTCCAGCGTCGCCGCGTCGCGCAGCGCCGGCTGTGGCGCTTCGGGGTTCTCTTCGAGAAACGGATTGGCGGTGAGCGCCTGCTCCATCTCCTGCGCAAACTCGAGCGCCGACATCTGGAGCAGCTTGAGCGCCTGCTGTACCTGGGGCGTCAGCGTGAGATGCTGGCGCAGCCGTAATGCGATTGCCGGACCCATGAAAATCCTTTCGTTTCCCGGCAATACTGCACAGACCATGCCAGCGTGCCCGCACAGTAGAGTGGGGCCCAGCGAGTGTTGGCGGCGCTGTAAGAGTTGCGACAAAGCGGTAGCAATTACTGCGCTCGGGCGCGCACTTTGCTGGGCGACGCGCATGGCCGATCGCCTGGAGCGCTATCGCGAGATGCGCGATTTCACGCGCACTCCGGAGCCGCGGGGTGCGAAGCGCAGCGCAAAAAAGCAAGCGCTGCACTACTACATCCAGCGCCACGCGGCGACTCGCCTGCACTATGACTTTCGCCTCGAGCTCGAGGGCGTGCTGAAGAGCTGGGCGGTGCCGAAAGGACCGAGCCTCGACCCCGCCGACAAGCGCCTTGCGGTGCAGACCGAGGACCATCCGCTCGACTACGGCGAGTTCGAAGGCGTGATCCCGGAAAAGCAATACGGTGCGGGCGAAGTCCTCCTATGGGATAGAGGCGTCTGGATCCCGGAAGACCCTGATCCGCTCGAAGCGTTGCGCAAAGGGCGTTTGCACTTTCGCCTCGAGGGTGAAAAGCTGCGCGGCTCATGGGTTCTCACGCGCACGCGCGGCAACGAAGACAAGCCGGCCTGGCTGCTCATCAAGCGGCATGACGAATACGCGCAGCCCGGCGTCGACATCACAGTGGAAAGGCCCGAGAGCGTGAAGGGCCGGCCGAAACGCGCGAAGTACGGGGCGAAATCGAAGCTGCCGCAATTCATCTCGCCGCAGCTCGCGACGCTGGTCACCGAGCCGCCGAAGACCGGCGAGTGGCTCTACGAGGTCAAGCACGACGGCTATCGCATGCTCGCGCGGCTGACGAAGGGCGATGCGCGGCTTTTCACGCGCAGCGGTAAGGACTGGAGCGGGCGGCTGCCGCATCTGGTGAAGGCGCTGAAGAGCCTCAAGCTGCACGACACCTGGCTCGACGGCGAGATCGTGGTGCAGCGCGACGACGGCCGCTCGAGCTTCCAGGCGCTGCAGAACGCCTTCGATGCCGGCGCCGACGCGCGCATCGTCTACTACGTGTTCGACGCTCCCTTTCTCAAGGGCATCGACCAGCAACGCCTGCCCTTGGCCGAGCGCAAAGCGGCCCTGGCGCAAGCGCTGAAAAAAAATCCCACGGTGCGCCTGAGCGAGCATCTGGAAGGCGATGCGCACGAGGTGCTCGACAAGGCGTGCAAGCTCGGCCTCGAAGGGCTGATCGGCAAGCGCGCCGACTCGGTCTACGAATCCGGCCGCAGCAAGACCTGGATCAAGCTCAAGTGCCGCCTCGAGCAGGACTTCGTCATCGTCGGCTATACCGCGCCCGGCGGCTCGCGCACCGGCTTCGGCGCGCTGCTGCTCGGCGCCTACGACGCGCCGGGCGGCAAGCTGAAATACGCGGGCAAGGTCGGCACCGGCTTCGACGCGCAGTGGCTCGCCACGCTGACCAAGCGTCTGGCGGCAATCAGGCGGCCGGACCCGCCGCTGGTCAATCCGCCGCGCGAGAAGGGTATCCAGTGGGTGAAGCCGCAGCTCGTGGCGCAGGTCGCCTTCGCCGAACGTACCGACGACGGCATCCTGCGGCAGGCTTCGTTCCTCGGCCTGCGCGAGGACATCCCGGCCAAATCGGTGACGGATGAGCGGCCGCAGAAACCCCCAGAGGAAGGCAACCTCGTCCACGGCGTGAAGATCTCGCATCCGGAGCGGCTGATCTGGCCGAGCCTCGGCATTACGAAGCTGGAGCTCGCGCGCTATTACGACGGCGTGGCCGACTGGATCCTGCCGCAGCTCGCGCGCCGGCCGCTCACGCTGGTGCGCTGCCCGGACGGCGCGGAGAAGCCCTGCTTCTATCAACGCCATCTCGCCATGGGCGCGAGCCCCGGCGAGGTGAAGACGTTCAGGCGCGAGCGCTCGAGCAAGGGCTATTACATCTACATCGAAACGCACAGCGCGCTCATCACGCTGGTGCAGAACGGCGCGGTCGAGCTGCACACCTGGGGCGTGACCGGGCCGGACGTGCAGCATCCTGATCGCATCACGCTCGACCTCGACCCCGACGAGGATCTCGACTGGGCGCAACTGGTGCGCGCCACCGAGATGACGCGCACCATCGTCGAGGCGCTGAAGCTGAAGTGCTTCCTGAAAACTACCGGCGGCAAGGGCCTCCACGTGGTGTTCCCGATCCAGCCGAAGCGCGACTGGTCCGAGGTCAATCAGTTCTCGCGGCTCATCGCCGAGTTCCTGGTGCGCGCCGAGCCGAAGCTCTTCACCGCCAAGGTGGCCAAGCTGCGCCGCGAGGGAAAAGTGTTCGTCGACTACCTGCGCAACTCCGAGACGGCGAGCGCGGTCGCCGCCTTCTCGGCACGCGCCCGTCCCGGCGCAGGCGTGTCGACGCCGCTCGCCTGGGATGAGCTAAGCGCAGACGAAGACCTCCGCCAGAAGTTCACCGTGCGCACGGTGCCGCAGCGGTTAGCGACGCTGAAGAAGGATCCGTGGGCGGACTACGGCAAGACGCGGCAGAGCATCACCGCCGCGATGTGGCACTCGCTGGGTAAAAAATAAATAAAAGAAAACAGGGACAGCCCCTACTTAAATCGCGATATTGGATTTGACGTACCACTTGCCAGGACCAGCACTCCCCGCCACGTTACGTCTGCTACCGTACATCGATTTCCAGCAGCGAACAGGCGGAGTAGAGTACCTGCGCGCCATCAAGGGGGTGGCATGCAGTACTTCATCAAGCACTTCCATCGCGATCCGTTCGGGGCTTGGCTGTGCATTTCCCCTGCGACAGTCGATCTCCCTGACGGGCGGATTCAGGTCACGCCGGGAAGCAGATTCACGCCGGGCACGATGTTCATGAACGTCGATCTGGCGGCACTTCTCGACAAGGAACACTTCAGGCAGGCGCATCCCGGCTAGTCACCACGAGGACTTCATGCGGCTTGACCCTGATGCCAAAGCCGCATATCTGCCATTTATTTCCCGCTGCGTTTGATGATGCTGATGTGCCCGTCGGGCTCGACGTAGGCCTGCTCGACTTCCGACACGTCCTTCACGCCCTTCTCGCGCAGCTTCGCCTCCAGTTCCTGCCGCGAGAGCAGCTCCAGGCGCATGTTGCGCCACAGGATGTGGCCGTCCTCGACCACTAACAGC
>DASWER010000034.1:0-2304 GCA_036394655.1 Burkholderiales bacterium | reverse complement strand
GCTTCGGCCGCGTCCGTCAGCGTGCCGCCGCTTTCACCGAGAAAGCACACCACGCTGCGCTTCGTCGACTGCCGAATGCGCGCCAGCACCCGCTGAGCCACCGCCGGCGCCGGCGGCTTCGAGATGAGCACCAACGTGCGCGTGCCTGGATCGGCGTCGAGCATGTCGAGCGCGGCCAGCATGCCGAGCGCGCCGACGCGTTCGTCGAGATCGCGCCCGCCGACGCCGATGCCGTGCGACACGCCGCCGCCCAGGCGGGCGATGAGCGAGGAGACTTCCTGCAGCCCGGTGCCCGAGGCCGAGACCATGCCGATGTCGCCGCGCGGCACGGCGTTGGCGAAGCCGAGCGCAGTGCCGCCGATGAGCGCCGTGCCGCAGTCCGGACCCATCAGCAGCAGCCCGCGCTCGCGCGCCAGCTGTTTCAGCGCGACTTCGTCTGCGATCGGCACGTTGTCCGAGAACACCATGGCGTTGAGTCCCGCCTCCAGCGCCTTGTGCGCCTCGGCGGCGGCAAAGTCGCCCGGCACGGAAATCAGCGCAAGATTGGCGAGCGGCTCGACGCCCAGCGCGCTGCGCAGGCTGCGCGCGCGGCGCAGCGGCTCGGCGCCCTCCCCGGGCTTCTCGGCAAGCATGGCGAGCGCCGCGCGCAGCGCGCCTGCGGCATCGGCGCCGCGCACGGCGATGATCAGGTCGTTCGGTTCGGCGCGCTCGCCGTCCGCGGCGAGCAGCCCGGCTTCGCGCAGCAGCACCTTGTTCGACGGCGTGCCGATCATCAGCGCCGCGGCCTCGACGCCGCCGAGCGCGGCTACGCGGCGCGAGATGCGCATCAGCGCCACCGAGTCGAGGTAGCGCCCGCGCTCGACGCGGTTAGCCACCATGCTGGGCGAATGTCGCGAGCGCCTGCTCGAAGCAGGCGAGCGGCGCACGCGCGACGCCGGCGCCGACCTGACCGACGCCGGCGCGCCGGTGCGCGATGCCGGTGTTGATGGCGGGCGCGATGCCGCTCTCGACGACGCGGCGGATGTCGATGCCGGTCGGCGTGCCCTCGAACTCGAGCGCCGGGATGGTCCATTTCGGATTGCGCCCCGCCGAAATTTCAGCCATCGAGCGCGTATAGGCGAGCGCATCCTGGAAGCCGCCGGCGCCGACGAAGCCGGCGACTGCGGGCGCCGCCGCCATGGCGAAGGCGCCCAGTCCTACCGCTTCGAGGATCGCCGAGTCGCCGATGTCGGGGTTGGCGTCGGCGGCGCTGAAGCCCGGAAAGTACAGGCCCTGCGGCATCTCGACCGGTGCGGTGAACCAGCGCTCGCCGAGCGCCGAGACGCGAATGCCGAAATCGGTGCCGTTGCGGCACATCGCGGTCACCACGCTGCAATGGGCGATGCCCTGCACCGGGTCGAGGATGCTCTTGCCCATCGCCATGGCGACGTTGAGGAAGAACTGGTCGTTCGCGCCCATGAACCGAAGCGCGCGCTCGGCGTTTCCTGCAGCGGCTAAGTAAGGCGCCAACGCTCGAACCAGAAGCGAGGTGCACGCGACATTGCGCTGGTGCATCTCGTCGCCCATGGTGAGGCCGCGGGCGATGAGCGGGCTTAACGCCAGTGGATGGGACTGCAATGCCCGATCAAGCAGCGGCGCGAACTCGTCGCGCAGCCATGCGAGGCGCGCCAGCACCTCGGCATCGTTGCCGCCGAAGCGCATCACCTTGCCCAAACCTTCGTTGATGGTGCACAGCGCGCGGTTGCCGAAGGCGCGGTTCTCGACCACCAGCAGCGGTTGGCTGCGCGTGGTGATGCCGGTCATCGGCCCGACCGCGCCGAAGTGGTGGTTCGGCGCGAAGCGCACGCCGCCGCGCTCGGCCAGCTCCTCGGCCGCGGCGAGGTCCAGCGCCCAGCCTTCGAAGACGATCGCGCCGCAGACCGCGCCGCGCAGCGGGCCGCACATGCGCTGCCACGCAAGCGGCGGCCCGGCGTGCAGCACCAGCCGCTCGGCGTCGAGCTCGGGGATCAGGTCGCCGGCGCGGCGTACCCCGGAGAGCACCGGCTCGGCGGCGACGATGCGGCGCAGCGCTTCGGCATTGGCCGCATCGATGTCCTCTCGTTCAAGCCTGGAAAGCAAATCACCGAAGCGCGACGGCGGGCGCCAATCCACATGCACCACAGTGGCGCCGTTAGCGGCAAGGTCGCGCGCGAAACCGGCGAGGCCGATGTTGACGACCCGCAGCGGCCCCGCGAGCAGCGAATGCACTAGCGGCGCGCGCGCCAGCGAAGCTGCGGATAGCGCTCGCGCGGACCGGAAGGCGCG
>DASWER010000033.1:0-10394 GCA_036394655.1 Burkholderiales bacterium | reverse complement strand
AGAACGATGATGCGTGCCGCCGAGTTCATCCGGCAGATCTCGCCGATCGCGGTCACGCCGTCCATGATGGGCATCCTCAGATCGATCAGCATTACATCGGGGCTGCATTTCTGCCACAGCTCGATGGCCTCGCGGCCGGTCGCTGCCTCTCCGGCCACGCTCATGTCGGCCTGGCGTCCGATGATTGCCGCAAGTCCCTCTCGTACCGTGACGTGGTCGTCGGCGATCAAAACCCGAATGCGGGAAGCGGGCTGCGCCTTGCGCCGGCCGTTCGGCACGCCGCTCATGCAGTCTCCGGCTCAGGTTCTTCGAGCGTCGCTACCGGCGCTTGGGGCAATGGCAAGGAAATCGAGATCGCCGAACCCGAGCCGAAGGCGCTGGTGATGGCGAATTGGCCACCCATTCGCTCCACACGCTCGCGCATGCCGCGAAGGCCAAATCCCTCGCTGTTGCCGTTCGGATCGAAGCCGGCACCATCGTCTCGTAGATCAAGACGCACGGCGTTTCGGACAAATGCGAGCTGCGCTTTGAAACGGGTCGCTTGCGCATGGCGCAGAACGTTCGTCAGCGCTTCGCGCCCGATCTGGAGGATGTTGTCCTCCCAGTCGGTGGGTAGAGGCTTCGGGTTGCCTTGCACCATAAACTCCGAGCGCAACTTTGTGCCGGCCGTCATCTTTGTGAACAGGGTGTCGAGGGCCTCGCAAAGATCGGTTTCCTCCAGCGCCTGAGGGCGAAGCGCCTGAACCGAACGCCGGGCTTCCTTGAGGCTTTCGCGCGCCATGTCAGCCGCTCGATGGATGTGCTCGTCGGTCTCCTTCGACAAGCCGCGCTGTCTCGCATCTTCCGCAGCTTCGAGCTGGACGATGACACCCGTAAGGCCCTGTGCGAGCGTGTCGTGGATGTCGCGCGCCATGCGGTTACGCTCCGCGATGACGGCTGAATCGCGGGCCTGCGCGGACAAACGAGTCAATTGCATGGCGAGAACGGCCTGGTTCGCCAGCGTCTGCGCAAACTCGATTTCCTCGGAGCGGAATATCCGCTTATGGGCAAAGCGGATCGAGATTGCGCCCTCCAGGCGTCCGGCAACCAGCATCGGGACGAAAAGCACGGTGCGGATACCGAGCGCGACCAGGCGGTCGCGCAGCGGAAAGGGCGGTACCTCCCGAATGTCGAGCATCAAGGAGTGCTTGCCGTCCCGGAAAGCGGCGGGCCACGGCCAGGCTTCGTTCATTGGCAGTACCAGGCTCAGGCCATTGATGATCGCATCCGATTTGCTCACGAAGCGGCCGCCTTCGAACGCAAACTCGAATGCGATCGCGCCGGTTGCTTCATTGCGCCGCCAGACGCTGCAGCTGTGGGCGCCGAGCTGCATCGTGACCGTCCGTAAGATGTGCTGCGCGAGAAGATCCGGCGAAGAATCCATGGCGAGGGAGTCGAGCGTCTGCTTGAGAGCTTCCACCTGCCCGCGCGCCATTTCTTCGGAGGCGCCGAGGGCCTCTTCCGCGCGCTTGCGTTCGGTGATGTCCATGACGATGCCGAGCATTCGGGTCGCCTTTCGGCCGTGCGTGCGGTAAATGCTGCCGCGCGCGGCGAGCCAGTGCACGCTGCCATCCGGCCATACGACCCTGAACTCGGAGCCCCAATCGCCCAGCGCTTTCACTGCCTGACTCATGCTCTCTTCGACTCGATCGCGGTCGCCCGGATGAACGTGGCGCAGGAAGACCGCGCTCCCCCAGTCCGCCTCGGGAATCGCCGTGCTGTAGCCAAAGCACTGGTCGTGGCGCAACGAACGGCGCGAGGTGTCGCGGACCAGATCCAGATCCCAGTCGCCGATCTGGGCGGCGCTCAGCGTGAATTCCAGCACCGCCTTGGTCTCCCGCAAGGCGGCTTCAGTACTTTTGGACCGGGCGCGGGGCCGCTTCATCGTGGCGCAACTCTGCGCTCGCCATGGACGCAGAGTCAACAACGCGAAGCACGAATGCTTCCACAGACTGGCTGCTGTCTCCTTCGAAGGAAGGATTCAAATCCGCCTGCCCGGGCAATGGCGCGGGCGACCCGCGGCGCGCATGCTAGGCAAGCGAGTCACGCATCACCCATCCAAGAGGAGGAGAACACTGCCATGATTGCGCTTCGACTGTACTTCGCGCTGCTGCTTCTCGCCGCCGGAATCCTGCCGGCTCACGCGCAGACCGGCAAGGTATTCAAGGAAACCAGCGCCACCGTGAACGGTGCACGCATCAACTACAAGATCGCGGGGAGCGGATCGGTGGTACTCCTCTTGCACGGCTACGCGCAGACCAGTCACATGTGGGTGCCGCTGATACCGCAGCTCGCGAGCACGCACACCGTCATCGCGCCGGATTTGCGCGGCATCGGCGCATCGGAGCGCACACCGACCGGCTACGACAAGAAGACGATGGCGCAGGATGTTCATGAGCTCGTGGTCCGGCTCGGCCACAGGAAGGTCACCGTGGTCGGACACGACATCGGCCTGATGGTGGCCTATGCGTATGCCGCGCAGTATCCGGGCGAGGTGAACAAGGTCATATTGATGGACGCCTTCCTGCCCGGCGTTGGCGACTGGACGCACGTCTGGCTGATGCGCGACCTTTGGCACTTCCACTTCTACGGCGAAACACCGCTCGCGCTCGTCAAAGGTCGCGAGCGGACCTACTTCGAACACTTCTGGAACGATTTCGCCGCCGACCGGACCAAATCGATCCCGGAAGCCGATCGCAAGCTCTACGCCGCGGCATACGCGCGCGACGGCGGCATGCGCGCCGGCTTCGAGGTATTCCGGAACTTCGAGCAGGATGCGAAGGACTTCGCCGGTTTCGCCGCGACGCGCCTCGAGATGCCGTTTCTCGTGATCGCCGGTGAGAAGGCCTCGGGCACTTTCCTCTTCGAGCAGGCCAGGCTCGTCGCGACCAACGTCACTGGCAAGGTCGTCAAAGGCTCGGGGCACTGGCTGATGGAAGAGGCCACCGCCGAGGTGATCCCGGCGATCACGGCGTTCGTCAGGGCGGAGCCTTGATCCGTGCCTTTGTGGTACAACCCCGCGGTTCATAGTGGCAGCGAAGCTTCAAAGGGGAGAGTCGACATGTTCGGCCTGACACCGCTTGGCACGTTGCATACCGCGATCAGCTTGATCGCCGTCGTCGCTGGCTTCGTTGCGCTGGCGCGCCACCTGGAGATCTCGACCCGCAGCGCCTCGGGCTCGGTCTTCTTCTGGGGCACGGTGATCACCTGCCTCACCGGCTTCGGCATCTTCCAGCACGGCGGCTTCGGCAAGCCGCATGTGCTCGGCATCGTCACGCTGATCGTGCTCGCCGTGGCGCTGCTGGCCGAGCGCAACGGCACCTTTGCCCGCCTTTCACGCTACGTGGCGACGCTCGGCTATTCGCTCGCGCTATTTCTGCATTTCATACCGGCGACGGTCGAAACGCTGACGCGGCTGCCCGCGAGCGCGCCGTATCTCGCGAATCCCGACGATCCGAAGGCGCAGCCGATCATCGGCTTCTTCTTTCTCGTGTTTCTGATCGGCGCGACGCTGCAGCTGTTGCGCCTGCGCAAGACCCCGGCGCCGCTAGCCGCGCCACAGCCCAACATTTGACGATTTGAGATCATTCGGCGGCAAACCGGAAGGCGCGCGCCTCGAGCGGATCAGGGCGTCGCCGCGCTGGGCGGGCGAGCGCTTCCGCAATCTGCACCCGGTGATGCCGGGCTTGCGCGACCCGAACGCATCGATGTCGCTGAGCGAGTTCCTCTGCGGCGGCGAGCGACGGGTGCCGCGCGCGCCGCTGCCCTCGATGAATCCGCTCGGCACCTGGGCGAGACCGCCCGCCAGCGGATTGCGCGCCACATGGCTTGGACATTCGACGCTGCTCCTCGAGATCGACGGCCTGCGCGTGCTCACCGATCCGGTGTGGGGACGCCGCGCATCGCCCTCGTCGCTCGCCGGCCCGAAGCGCTTTCAACCGGTGCCCGTTGCGCTGCGCGCGATGCCGCCGGTAGACCTCGTGATCGTGTCGCATGACCACTACGACCACCTCGACTACCCGACGATCCATGAGATGGCCAAGGGCGATGTGCCGTTCGTGACCTCGCTCGGCGTCGGCGCGCACCTCGAATACTGGGGCGTGCGGCCCGAGCGCATCGTCGAGCTCGACTGGTGGGAATCGCACGAGGTTGCCGGGCTCACCGTGACTGCCGCGCCTTCGCAGCATTTCTCGGGGCGCGGCCTGCACAACCGCAACTCGACCTTGTGGTCTTCCTTCGCCATCCGCTCGGAGCGGCACGCGGTCTTCTTCAGCGGCGACACGGGCCTCACCACGGAATACCAAACGATCCGCGAGCGGCTCGGGCCGTTCGACCTCACGATGCTGGAAGTAGGCGGGCGGCATCCTTCATGGGGCGACATGCACCTCGGGCCCGAGAACGCGCTCAAGGCGCTGGCGCTGCTCGGCGGCGGCGCCTTCCTGCCGATCCACTGGGGCACGTTCAATCTCGCGATGCATGCGTGGGACGAGCCGGCGGAGGTGCTGCTGAAATCGGATGCGCAGCTCGTCATGCCTCGCCTCGGCGAGCCGGTCGAGCCGGCGCACGCGCAGCGCGTCGAAGCGTGGTGGCGCGCCGTGGATTCTCTCTCGATCGAATCAGAACCCGACGCCACTACGTTGCCGAAGACTGTGCCCTGGCCGATGGACTAACGCGATTACTGCATGAACCAGCCATGGCTGACCACCAGCGACTGTCCGGTCAGCGCATTGGTCGGAAACGCGGCGAAGAATAGCGCTGCCTGCGCGACGTCGTCGACGGTGGTGAATTCGCCGTCCACGGTCTCCTTGAGCATCACCGTGCGGACGACGTCCGCCTCCGAGATGCCCAGGCTCCTCGCCTGCTCGGGGATCTGCTTCTCCACCAGGGGCGTGCGCACGAAGCCGGGGCAGATCACGTTGGCGCGCACGCCGTGCGCCGCGCCTTCCTTGGCGACGACCTTGCCCAGGCCGATCAGCCCGTGCTTCGCCGTGACGTACGGCGCCTTGAGCGGCGAGGCTTCCTTCGAATGCACCGAGCCCATGTAGATGATGCTGCCGCGGCCCGCCTTGTACATGTGCGGCAGACACGCGCGCGTGGTCAGGAATGCGCCGTCCAGATGGATCGCCAGCAGCTTCTTCCACTCGGCGTAGCTGAATTGCTCCAGCGGATGGATGATCTGGATGCCGGCGTTGCTGATCAGGATGTCGACGCCGGAAAAGGCCTCGATCACGCGGGCGACGCCCTTGTTCACCGCGGCCTCGTCGGTGACATCCATCGCGATGCCGATGGCCTGAGCGCCGCTATCGCCGATCTGCCTGGCCGTGGCCTGCGCCGCGCTGCCGTCGAGGTCGGCAATCGCCACCCTGGCGCCTTCGCGCGCAAAGACGAGCGCGATGTCCTTGCCGATGCCGCTGGCAGCGCCGGTGATGAGGGCAACCTTGTCCTTGAGTTTCATGCGAGTCCTTTCGTCGTGGGGGTCAGCGCGACAGATCGACCACGCGAACCCCGCTCTCGAGCTCCGTCGCCTGGAGCCAGTCGGGATGGGCGCAGGTGCGCCGCATGTCGTCGAGGCCGGCCTGCCAGAGCTCGCGCACCGTGGTGCGGGAGAATTCGTAGTCCTTCGAATTCGCGGAGTGGGCGAAGCGCCGGTTGATTAGGTGGGCGATGGTGATCTGGCGCTTGTGGCCAAGCTCCGCTTGCAGCAGCTGGTAGTCGGGGTCGTCGTGAAGGGCGCTCGGCAGCTTTTCCAGGAGCCGGCCCAGCGCACGGCGCAGGTTCTCGAGCTCCTGGACGCGCTTGGTGTTGAAGCGCGTCTTGCTCGAATAGCGGATGTCCTTCTCGCGCTCGAGCACCTGGTCGAGGTTCGCCGGCAGCTCGCCGGTCGCGCTGAACAGGTCGACCTGCATGATCAAGGCATTGATGCCCGGCGAATCGTCCATCACGTACCACAACGGCGAGTTGGAGACGATGCCGCCGTCCCAGTAGTGCTCGCCGTCGATCATCACGGGCGGAAAACCCGGCGGCAGCGAGCCGCTCGCCATGATGTGCTCGGCGCCGAGCTTGCGTTCGCGGTTATCGAAATAGACCGAATTGCCGGTGTGCACGTTGACCGAGCCGACGCTCAGGCGCACGTGCTGCTCGCGGTTCAGGAAATCGAAATCGACCAGCTCGCCGAGCGTCCGGCGCAGCGGCGAGGTGTCGTAGATGCTGAGCGCCCCGGGCGTGGCATCCGGCGCGAACAGGGCGGGAGGCATCCGGGGAGAGAAGAACCCCGGCACGCCGAAGCTCGCCGCGGCGAAGGCGTTGAACCGGTTCAGCCCGGCGCGCAGCGGCGTGAGTTGCGCGGGCGGGTTCCAGGACAGTCCGGACGACACCCGATTCCAGAACTCGCGCAGCCGCTCGAGCCTCTTCTCGACTGGATTGCCCGCGATCAGCGCGCCGTTGATGGCACCGATCGACACGCCCGTCACCCAGTCCGGCGCGAATCCCTGTTCCGCCATGCCTTCGTAGACACCGGCCTGGTACGCGCCGAGCGCACCGCCGCCTTGCAGCACCAGCACCGTTTGATCGTGCGTCATGTCTTGACCCCGGCTGCAGGTGTCACAGAAGCAGCAGAGCCAGAACCCAGCAGGTCGCGGCCGCAGACAGCGCTACGACGGTCAGGGCGAGCGAGCGGCCGTTTGCGATGGAGTCGACGAGCGGTCGCAGTGTCATCATGAAAGGCTACGCCCGCTACTTGGCACGCCGATTTCAGCCGACGAGCGCGTTGTTACCGTCGAAACACGGAGGACGCAGCCGACGCGGTCGGGCGCTCGCGGCCGGCAGCCGCGGTCCACGCCGCGATCTCGTCGAGCGCTTCGGCGATCGCGCGGTTCGCGGCCTCCACGGCGGCCGCGGCGTTTTCGGCCTGGGTGGGCACGCTGCGTGCGAAGCGCCGGCTTTCGCCGACGCGACGACCGCTGGCGTCGACCAGCTCGGCCGAGACCTCGATCGTCACGCGCCCCGGCTTGCTGCTCGCATCGTGGTAGAGCTCCTCGAGGCGCGTGTGCAGCACCAGGTCGCCGCGCACGCCGGAGGTGGTGAGCGGCGCGCCGAGCCGCCGGCTGAGGAGCTCGGCAAAGGCGCGGCCGGGGCGCTCGGTCCAGGCCGCGAACTGGTAATAGGCGCGCTCGCCCGGCGCGCGGCTGTAGACCAGGCGCTGCGTGTCGTAGAAGGCGCTCACCGAGGTCGGCTGCACCAGCAGTACGCCGCCATCCAGGCTCGCGCGCCGTGCCTCGGGCGCGCGCCCTGTGTCCGCGAGCACGTAATACTGCAGCGGCGGCGTGTTGCTCGTGCTGATGCAGCCGGCCGCGAGCAGGCCGAGGAGGGCGATCCAGGGCTTCATGGGCGCTTCTCTCCCGGCCCGAGCTGCTGCGGGTTGGGTCCGAACAGCAGCGAGCGCGGGTCGTCGAGGCGATCGGCGGCACGCGACACGGTCTCGGCGCTCGAGCGCAGCTCCTGGGCGGTGGCGCGGAATTCGTTTGTGCCGATGCTCGCAGCGCGCTCCAACGCCTCGGCGGCGCGCGAGACTTCGCGCAGCATGTCGCCGCCCTGGGCTGCGATCGCCGCGGCGCTGTCGCCGCCCTTCTGCGCCGCCGCTGCCACCTGGCGTCCCGACTTGGCGAGATCGTCCGCGGCAGCGGCGATGTTCTGCGACATGCCGCGCAGCGCGGCAACGGTGGCCATGATCTCCTTGCGGTTCTGCTCGCTCAGCAGCTCGTTGACGCCGGCAAGCGCGCCGGTGCCGGTGATGGTGAGGCGGTTCAGGGCGTCGCTGAACTGCTCGAGGTCGGACTGTCCCTCGGCGATCACCGGATACCTTTCCCCGGGCTGCGCAGCGATCAGCTCCGGGCCTGGCGCGCCGGGCGTGGCGAGCGCAATGCGCGCGAGCCCGGTCAGCAGCTTGCGATTGACGACGGCGACGGTGTTGTCGCTCACCGGCGTCCTGCCGTAGATGCGCAGCGTGACCTGCACGCGGTTGATGTTCTCGCGCTGGATCGCCAGGCGCTCGACGCGTCCCACCTGGATGCCGCGCATCTCGACGGCGCTGCCGACCTGCACGCCTTCGAGGGATTGGTGCTCGAAGTACACCGTATAGCGGCGCATCTCCGCGCGCGCGCCGCTGCGCGTCAGCCACACGGCCGACGCGGCGAGCGCGAGTATCAGCAGGACGAGCACCACGCCGATGGCGGTGTAGCGGGCTTCAGGTTCCATGGCGGTCGAAATAGGAATGCAGCCAGGGATCGTCGACCTGCATGACTTCCTGCACCGTGCCCTCGGCGATGATCTTGCCGCCCGCAAGCACCACCGCGCGATCGACGATGCCGCGCAGCGTGTCGAGGTCGTGCGTCACCAGGAACACCGTCAGCCCGAGCTCGTCGGACAGGAAGCGCACGCGTTTGTCGAAGGCGCGTGCGGTCACCGGGTCGAGGCCCGAGGTCGGCTCGTCGAGGAACAGCAGCTCGGGCTCGAGCGCCAGCGCGCGCGCCACGGCGGCGCGCTTGCGCATGCCGCCGGAGAGCTCGCTTGGCATCCGCGCTGCCGCGTCGGCGGGCAGCCCGGCGAGTGCGATGCGCAACTGGACAAGAGGCGCGAGGAGCGGCCCAGGAACCCGCGCGTGCTCGCGCAGCGGCGTCGCGACGTTCTGCGCCACGCTCAGCGAGGAAAACAGGGCACCGTCCTGGAACATCATGCCGAAGCGGCGCCGCAAGGCGGCGAGCTCGTCCTGCGGCACGCTCCAGACATCGGTGCCGAGCAGGCGAATGCTGCCGGAAGCCGGGCGCAGCAAGCCGATGATCTCGCGCAGCAGGACCGACTTGCCGCTGCCGCTGCCGCCGATGAGAGCGACGATCTGGCCGCGCGGCACGCTGAAGCTCACGCCGTCGTGCACCGTCCTCGCGCCAAGGCGCGTGACGACGCGATCCACCTCGATGGCGTTCACGGCCCGATTCACAGCCCAATACCTTGCAGCCACACCGCGAAGAACGCGTCGAGCAGGATCACCGCGACGATGCAGCGCACCACGGTCGAGGTGGTGCTGATGCCGATCGAGCGCGCGTCGCGCTCGACCGTCATGCCGGCGCGGCAGCCGATCAGCGCGATCGCCGCGCCGAACACCGCGGCCTTGCCCAGGCCGACGATGACGTGTCGCAGCGCGAGCTGCGAATGCACGCGGTCGATGAACACCGCGGGCGTGATGTCGAGCAAAGGCCCGGACGCCGCCATGGCGCCGCCGAGCGCGGCGACGTCGCCGACGAAGACCAGCAGCGGCAGCGAGATCACCAGCGCGAGCAGGCGCGGCAGCACCAGCACCTGCATCGGCGAGAGCGCGATGGTGCGCAGCGCATCGATTTCCTCCGTCAGGCGCATGGTGCCGAGCTGGGCGGTGAACGCCGCGCCCGAGCGGCCGGCGACGATCACCGCGACCAGGATCGGCGCGAGCTCGCGCGCGCTGCCGATCGCCACCGCGTCGACCACGAAGATGCTGGCGCCGTACTTCTCCGCCTGCAGGCCGAAGAGATAGGCGAGCACCGTGCCGATCAGGAAGCTGACGAGCGCGACCACCGGGATCGCCTCGATGCACACATGCTGCAGTTGCGCCGCGAGCTCCTTCCATCGCGTGCGGCGCGGATGCGCCACCAGCTCGCCCAACGCAGCCGCAGAGCGACCCGCGAAATCCACGTGCGCCTGGATGAGGCGGCCGAATTCCACCGCGGCGAAGCCGAGGCTGCCGACGATGCCGCGCTGCCGCCGCGGCGGCTCGGCGGCGAGGCCACCGGCCTGCGCGCGCACCGTCTCGATGACGCTCGAGTGGCTCGCCTTGAGGTTGACCGTGCGCGCGATGCTCGCGCCGGCGGCGTCGAGCCGCAGCACCAGCGCGAGCGCCGCTGCGGTATCGAGCGCCTCGAGCCCGGCGCCGTCGAGTGTGATGGGAGAGGGCGGCAGACGCAGCGCGCCGAGCGCGGCATCGATGTCCGCGATGCGCGCGAGATTCCATCGCCCGGAGAGCGCCAGACTCGCGCCGCCTTCTTCCTGTGTGATCGTAAGGAGCACGTGTCAGCGTGGTGCGCGTCGGTGGCGCGTCCGTGTCGATATGCAACGATCGGATTACGTCTGACACGAGCCGGGCGGGCTGCGAAATGGCCAGGACACCGTCCGCCCACAGACTTCAGGCATGAGTCATCTCACCCACGAGCAGCAGGTCTTCGTCCAGCACCAGATTCGCAACTGGGTCTTCGGCCGCTACGAGGTGTTCAAGGCCCTCAACGCCGCCTGGTCGGCGCACGGCGCCGAAGCCTACTTCTGGAACTGATCGT
>DASWER010000032.1:0-2570 GCA_036394655.1 Burkholderiales bacterium | reverse complement strand
GCCAGACCTGCGCTCAGCCGCGCGCCTGTCGGAAGCCGAGATCCGCCTGCGGCTGGTCGACTCGGCGCGCGTCAATCCGCAGACCATCATGCCGGCCTATTACCGCGCGGAGGGACTGACGCGCGTGGCGCCGTCCTTTCGTGGCAAGACGATTCTTTCCGCCGAGCAGATCGAAGACGTAGTCGCCTATCTCGTGACGCTGAAATGACCAGCCGCCGCCAGTTTTTGACTCTGGTATGTGGCACCTTCGCCGCCAGCCAGGCGGCAGCGCAGCTCGATCCGAACATGCAGGCCTTGCGAACGGCGGCGCTCGCGTCGGCGATCCGCAAGGTGACCGGCGGCCAGCCGATCCGCACCGGCAAGGTGAAGCTGCAGATCCCGCCGCTCATCGACAACGGCAACACGGTGCCGCTCACGGTTACCGTGGATAGTCCGATGACCCAGGCCGACCACGTGAAGGCGATCCACGTCTTCACCGAGAAAAATCCGCAGCCTTACGTGGTCAGCGCGTACCTCGGTCCGCGCTCGGGCCGCGCCAGCCTCGCCACCCGCGCGCGCATCGCCGACACCGGGAAGGTGATCGCCATCGCGCAGCTCTCCGACGGCTCGTACTGGCAGGACAGCGTCTCGGTGGTGGTGACGCTCTCCGCCTGTCTCGAGGATGGGCTGATCTGATGGCGCGCGTCTCGGTCACCGTCCCCTCCAGCGCGAAGCGCGGCGAGGTCATCGAGATCAAGACGCTCGCCGCGCACGTGATGGAGAACGGCTTTCGCCACAAGCAGACCGGCGAGCCGATCCCGCGCGACATCATCACGCAGTTCGTCTGCACCTATAACGGCGTCGAGGTGTTCCGCGCCGAGCTGCACCCGGCGATGGCGGCGAACCCGCTGCTGGTCTTCAACACCGTGGCCACCGAGAGCGGCACGCTGGAATTCAAGTGGCTCGGCGACAACGACTACGCCGCGACCCAGTCCGCGTCCATTAGCGTCGTTTGAGGGTCGCGCTAGCCGTTCTTTGCTTCTTGCTGCTGTCCGCGGAAATCCCGCTCGCCGAGCGCCGCTCTGGCTACGAGTTCATGGGCCGCGAGACGCGCGCCATGCAGGACGACGACAGCACCAACCCGGCGCTCTTCTGGCTCGCCGATGGCGAAGCGCTGTGGAACCGCAAGGACGGCGCGGCCGCCGTCGCCTGCTCCGGCTGTCACGCCGACATGAAGGGCGTCGCCGCGCGCTATCCCAAGGTCGCTTCCGGAATGGCGGTGAACCTGGAACAGCAGATCAACGGCTGCCGCACCGAGCGGCAAAAGGCCCCGCCGCTCGCCTACGAAAGCAGGGAGCTGCTCGCGCTCACCGCCTACGTGGCGCGCCAGTCTCGCGGCATGCCTATCGCCGTCGAATGGAACGAGAGCACCCGGCGGGGCCAAGCGACGTTCAACCGCCGCCAGGGCCAGCTCAACCTCTCGTGCGCGCAGTGCCACGACGACCACTGGGGACGCAGCCTCGCCGGCAGCACCATCCCGCAGGCGCATCCCACGGGCTATCCGATCTATCGGCTCGAGTGGCAGGGACTGGGCTCGCTGCAGCGCCGCCTGCGCAATTGCGTGGTCGGCGTGCGGGCCGAGTCGTATGCGTACGGCGCGCCCGAACTCGTCGAGCTCGAGCTCTATCTCATGTGGCGGGCACGCGGCATGAAGATCGAAACGCCCGCAGTACGTCCCTAAAGGCGTATCCTCGAACCGCAAGGGGACGTTTACGCAGCAATTCATCAAACACTTCCGGCGGGAGGGAGCTGGAGTGTGGGTTTGCGTGGCGCCAGCCACGGTAGACCTGCCGGAAGGGCGCGTTCAGGCAGCGCCGGGCACGCGCTTTGTCGTCGGAAGCAAGTTCATGAACGTGGACATCGCGCGGCTGCTAGACGAAGAATATTCAAGGGGCAATTAAGTTGTAACGTCGCCGCGAACGATGGTCGGCGGCCAATCGATTTCCCTAAAAAAGCTGCGCCAGCCGCTCGCGGTTAGGCGCGAGCACCACGCCTTTCTCGCAGATGATCCCGGTGATCAGCTCCGCCGGCGTGACGTCGAACGCAGGGTTTCGCACCTGCACGCCTTTCGGCGCCCAGCGCGTCTTGCGATAGCCGGTCACCTCGTCGCCGGGCCGCTCCTCGATCGGGATCTGCGAGCCGTCGGCAATCTTCGGGTCGAAGGTGGAGAGCGGCGCCGCCACGTAAAACGGCACGCCGTGGCGCTTCGCCAGCACGGCGAGGGTATAGGTGCCGATCTTGTTCGCGACGTCGCCGTTCGCCGCGATGCGGTCGGCGCCCACCACCACCACGTCGACCTCGCCGCAGCTCATGAGATGCCCGGCCATGCTGTCGGTGATCAGCGTGCAGGGAATGCCTTCCTGCATGCACTCCCAGGCCGTGAGCCGCGCGCCTTGCAGATAGGGCCGCGTCTCGCAGGCGATCACGGTGACTTTCTTCCCCTTCGACGAACGCACGATGCCCAGCGCCGTGCCATGCCCGGCGGTGGCGAGCGCGCCGGTATTGCAATGGGTCATGATGCGCGCCCGGTT
>DASWER010000031.1:0-5791 GCA_036394655.1 Burkholderiales bacterium | reverse complement strand
CCTAAGCCTCCTCCACTAACACTGGATGGAGCTTCGAAGGCCCTTCGGCAGCAATGCCGCAGGGCCTTTGTCATTTCCGGCGGGGAAAACGCTATCCTTGCGGCGAATGAAAATCGCCGTATTAGGCGGTGGTCACGGTGCCTATGCGGCGGCCGCCGATCTCAGCGAGCAGGGCCACGAAGTTCGTCTCTGGCGCCGCGATGCCAATGCTTTCGCGCCGGTTCTCGCCTCGAGCGCCATCACGCTGACCGATGAGCGCGGCACGCGGCCGGTCAAGATCTCGAGCCTTTTCACAGCCGCGGCGGACGCGGTGGGCGGCGCCGAGCTGGTGCTGATCCCGGGGCCGGCAACGGCGCAGCGCGACATCACGCGCGCGATCGCGCGGCATCTGCGGCCCGGCCAGGTGGTGTTCATGCCGCCGGGAACCTTCGGCAGCTACGCGATGGCGAGCGCGAGCGACTTCCCGAAGGACGTGCTCTGGGCGGAGACCGGCACGCTGCCTTATCTCGCCCGCAAGCGCGGGCTGGACGAGGTGGCGATCACCGTGCGGGCGGTGCGCCTGCCCACCGGCGTCTATCCCGCGAAGCACGCTGAGCGTGCCCTCGCCGTGATCGGCCAAGCGTATCCATCGGTCGAGCCCTGCGGCAACGCGCTCTCCGGCGCGCTGATGAATGCCGGGCCGATCATCCATCCGCCGCTGATCCTGATGAACGCGGCCCCGCTCGAGCACTTCGAGCGCTGGGACATCCACAACGAAGGCACGCAGCCTTCGGTGCGCGCGGTGACCAGCCGCCTCGACGCCGAACGCATCATGTTGCGCGAAGCCTTGGGCCTGTCGGCGCCGCACTATCCGCTGTCGGACCATTACACGAGCGATCGCTGGATGTACGGCGATGCGCACAAGAAGCTCGTCAAATCGGGCGACTGGCGCGAGAAGATCGACCTGCACAGCCACCGCTACATGACCGAGGACGTGGTGCTTGGGCTCGCCTTCCTGGTTTCGGTCGCGCGCTGGGCGAAGGCGCCAGCGCCGATCGCGGAGGGCTTGCTCGCCATGGGCGGCGCGATCCTCGGCAAGGACCTCTTGCGCGGCGAGCGCACGCTGGAAGCGCTCGGGCTCGCGCAATGCTCGCGCGAGGAGCTTTTCCGGTTGCTCGACGGATGATCGCGCTCTTGTGCCGTTGGTTTGTTGAAAATCGGAAACCCCCCGCTGCGCCTTCGGCTCACGGCCCCCTTGTCAGGGGGCCAAGGCAATGAGGATTGCCGCCGTCGGCGCAGGGCGCATGGGTCGCGGCATCGCGCTCGCCTTTGCCTACGCGGGTCATGATGTCGCGCTCGTCGATCTAAAGGTTCGTAACAATTGGAACGAGCTCCGCGCCGAAGCGATGGCCGAGATGCAGGCGAGCCTCGCGATGCTGGCCGAGCTCGGCGCGATGCCGGCGGATGCGGTCGCGCGGGTCATGGCTCGCATCAAGCCCTACGCGCATGGCGAGGCCAGCGTGCTGCGCGATGCCGAGATCGTGTTCGAAGCGGTGCCCGAGACGCTGGAAGCGAAGCGCGACGCCTTCGCGCGCATCTGCGAGCTCGCGGCGCCTGAAGCAGTGCTGGCGTCCACGACCTCGACCATTCTCGTCACGGATCTGGTGCCGCTGGTGACGCGGCCTGGGCGGCTGCTGAACGCCCATTGGCTGAACCCCGCCTATCTCATCCCGCTGGTCGAGCTCTCCGTGCATCCTGGGACGAGCAAAGCGGTGGTGGAGAAGGTGCGCCACCTGCTCGAGGACGCCGGCAAGGTGCCGATAGTGTGCGGGCCGACGCCGGGCTACATCGTGCCGCGCCTGCAGGCGCTCATCATGAACGAGGCCGCCCGGATGGTGGAGGAGGGCGCGGCGAGCGCCGAGGACATCGACAAGGCGACGCGCTACGGCCTGGGGCTGCGCTTCGCTGCGATCGGGGTGATCGAGTTCATCGACTATGGCGGCAACGACATCCTCTACTATGCGAGCCAGTACCTTGCGCGTACGGTGAGCGCCGAGCGCTACGCAGCGCCGCAAAACGTGCAAAGATTGATGCGCGAGGGGCATCTTGGCCTGAAGAGCGGCCAGGGTTTTTATGATTACCGCAGCCGCGACACGCGCGCGTACCGCAAGGACGTGCTCGATCGCACGCTTCGAGAACTGCGGCAGTCGGGTCTGTTCCGGCCGCCGCGCTAGAACTCACTGATCGGAGGACGCCATGAAATTCAGAATCGTCGCCGCCGCGCTTGCCGTCGGCCTGGCCGCCACTGCGGCGCACGCGGAAATCGTGGTCGGCGTGTCGCTCGGCATCACCGGCCCCGGCGCCTCGCTCGGCGTGCACTACCGCAACGCCTACCAGCTCATGGGCAAGACCCTGGGCGGCGAGCCGGTGCGCTTCGTGATACTAGACGACGCGTCGGATCCGACCAACGCGGCGAAGAACGCGCGCAAGCTGATCAGTGAGGACAAGGCCGACATGCTGATGGGCTCGAATGGCGTGCCCTCCGCGGTGCAGATGGCGCAAGCCGCGGCCGAGGCCAAGATCCCGATGATGGTGCTCACGCCGGCGGCGCTCTCGGGCAACACGCTGCACTGGTCGTTCATCGTGCCGCAGACCACCGAGCTCATGATGGGCGCGGTGGCGCAGCAGTTGAAAGCGCAAGGCGTGAAGACCGTCGGCTATATCGGCTACACCGACACCTGGGGAGATCTGGTCTACAAGGCGATCCAGTCGCACGCGGCGTCCGGCGGATTCAAGGTCGTGACCGACGAGCGCTATGCGCGCGCCGACACCAGCGTCACCGGCCAGATCCTGCGCCTGCTGTCCGCCAATCCGGACGCCGTCGTGGTCGGCGGCTCGGGCACCGGCGCGGCGCTGCCGCACGTCACGTTGATCGAGCGCGGTTACAAGAAGGGCATCTATCACAACCACGGCACGGTGAACGCCGAGTTCATCAAGGTCGGCGGCAAAGCGGTGAGCGGCGCGGTGGCGCCGACCGGGCCGCTGGTCGTGCCCGAGGAGCTGCCCGACAGCCACCCGACGAAGAAGGTGTCGCTCGACTTCACCAAGCGCTATGAGGCGGCGTTCGGCGCCGGCACGCGCAACGCCTTTGCCGGCTACGCGTACGACGCCTATCTCCTGCTCGACGCCGCGGCGCCGGCGGCGCTGAAGAAGGGCAAGCCCGGCACGCCCGAGTTCCGCGAGGCGCTGCGCGCATCGCTGGAGAGCGTGCGCAACGTGGTCGGCACGCACGGCGTGTACAACATGAACGCCGAGACGCACAACGGCCTCGACGAGCGCGCGCGTGTCCTGGTCCATGTCGACAATGGCGCCTGGCATCTCATGAAGTAATTCGAATTACGTGACACCCGATATCGTCCTGTGGCTAGCGCAGGACGGCATTACAAACGGCGCGATCTACGCGCTGCTAGCACTTGCGCTGTTGCTGGTGTTCTCGGTGACGCGCATCATTTTCGTGCCGCAGGGGGAATTCATCTCCTATGCGGCGCTCTCGCTAGCGCTCCTGCAGGCGGGACAGGTGCCCGGCGTGGTGTACGTGCTGGTCGGCGGCGGCTTGCTCGCCGCGGTATTCGACATCGGGACCGCGCTACGCGATAAGGCGCTGCGCCGCCTGCCTTGGATCCTGTTGGGGTACATCGCGCTGCCTTGCGCCATGGCGGCGCTCGCATGGTGGGCGGCGCCGAGAAAGCTCGACCTCGTCTGGCAGGTGCTGCTCGTGCTCGGGCTGGTCGTGCCGCTCGGCCCGATCGTCTACCGCGTGGCCTACCAGCCGCTCGCCAACGCGTCGATCCTGGTGCTGTTCATCGCCTCGATGGCGGTGCACTACGTGCTGACCGGGCTGGGACTGGTGTTCTTCGGCGGCGAGGGCTTGCGCTCGGCGGCGTTTTCCGACGCCAGCTTCAGGCTCGGCGTGCTGCAGATCAGCTCGCAGAGCCTGCTGGTGGTGCTGGCGAGCGTGCTGGTGATGGCGGCGCTGTGGCTGTTCTTCGGCCGCTCGATCTACGGCAAGGCGCTGCGCGCCACCGCGGTCAACCGCGTCGGCGCCCGGCTGGTCGGCATCCGCATCGGGCTCGCGGGCGGCCTGAGCTTCCTGCTGGCCGCGTTCATCGGCGCGCTCTCGGGGATCCTGATCTCGCCGATCACCACCATCTACTACGACACCGGCTTCCTCATCGGCCTCAAGGGATTCGTCGGCGCGATCCTCGGCGGCATGGCGAGCTACCCGCTGGCGGTGGTGGGCTCCCTCGTCCTCGGGCTGCTGGAGGCCTATGCGTCCTTCTGGTCGAGCGCCTTCAAGGAGACGCTGGTATTCGCCATCATCATCCCGCCGCTCATCTGGCTCTCGCTGCGCTCGCGGCACGTCGAAGAAGACGAGGAGGAGGGCGAATGATCCCGGCGCGGGCGCTGCTCGGCGCGTTCATCGTCTTCATCGCTGCAGCGCCGTTCATCCTGCCGGAGTTCCAGGTCGCGCTGCTGAACTACATCGGACTCGCGACGATGGTGAGCCTCGGTCTCGTGCTCCTGACCGGCGTCGCGGGCGTGATGTCGTTCGGCCAGCAGGTGTTCGCCGGCATCGCCGCGTACACCACGGCGGTCATCACGACGAAGTACGGTGGCTCGCCGTGGCTCGCGCTCGCAGTTGGATTAGCGCTTGTGGCGATGGTCGCGCTATTTCTGGGCGCCATCACGCTGCGCCTGTCGGGCCACTACCTGCCGATCTCGACTATCGCGTGGGGCATCGCGATCTACTTCATGTTCGGCAACCTCGAGCTCTTCGGCAAGTACACCGGCGTGCCCGACGTGCCGCGCCTTGCGAGCCCGCACGTCACCTATTACGTCATCTGGGCCGTGACGCTCGGTTTGCTGCTGGCGTCGGCAAACCTGCTCGACTCGCGCACCGGGCGCGCCATCCGTGCGCTGCGCTTTCGCGGCGTCATGGCCGAGAGCTTCGGTGTCGATGTGCTGCGCCTGAAGACCCTCGTGTTCCTGTACGCGGCGCTGTTCGCCGGGCTCTCGGGCTGGCTCTACGCCCATTACCTGCGCTTCGTCAGCCCGAGTGCGTTCAATGTGAACGCGGGCATCGATTACCTCTTCATGGCGGTGATCGGCGGCGCGAGCCATGTCTGGGGCGCGGTGATCGGCGCGTCGATCCTGACGCTGCTCAAGGAATACCTGAAGGGCATGGTGCCGAGCGGTCTGGGCGCGAGCGGCAACTACGAGATCGTGGTGTTCGGCGTGCTGATGATGCTGCTGCTGCATCGCGCCTCGAGCGGGCTCGCGCCAGTGCTCGCGCGCTGGACAGTCCGGCCGCAGCGCCGCCGCATCGCGTTCGAAGCTCCGGCACTTCCCCGTCGCGCGCAGCCTGGCACCGGTAGTTCGCTGCTAGAGGTGAAGAAAGCGGCCAAGCGCTTCGGCGGTTTGGTCGCGGTGCGCGAGCTGTCGTTCGACATGCGCGCCCGCGAGATCCTCGGTTTGATCGGCCCGAACGGCGCGGGCAAGAGCACGATGTTCAACCTGATAACCGGCGTGCTGCCCGCCGACGGCGGCGAGATCGTGTTCCAGAACGAGCGCATCGACGGTCTCGCGCCGACCGAGATCGCGCGACGCGGCGTCGCGCGCACGTTCCAGCACGTGAATCTCGTCGGCACGATGACCGTGCTGGAGAACGTCGCGCTCGGCGCCCACCTGCGCGGCCGCCGCGGCACCCTGCGCGCGATGCTGCACGCCGAGCGTGCCGAGGAGGCGCAGCTTC
>DASWER010000030.1:0-3464 GCA_036394655.1 Burkholderiales bacterium | reverse complement strand
GCGTTGCCGAAGTCGATGATGTCCTTCAGGGACTGAAACGGCGCATCGGCGCGCACCACCAGGACATTGGGTCCCTGCGAGATCTGCGACACCGGAGCGAAATCCTTCTGCACGTTGTAGGTCACGCTCGAGAGCAGCGGGTTCACGGCGATCGGCCCGAGGTTGGCGATCATGAAGGAGTAGCCGTCGGGCGGCTGCCTTGCGGCGTAGTCGGTGCCGATGGCGCCGGCCGCGCCGGGCTTGTTCTCGACCAGCACCTGCTGCCCCCACATGTCGCTCAGCTTCGCGGCGAAGACGCGCGCCATCAGGTCGGAGCTGCCGCCGGGCGGGTAGGCGACGATCAGCTTCACGGGCCGCGCCGGGTACTGCTGTGCCAGTGCAGTGGTGCAGACGAATGCAAGGAGGCAGAGGAGTCGGTTCATGTCAGCTTTCGATGCGCATTTCCTTGATGATCGGGCGGAACTGCTCGACCTGGCGCTTCAATATCGCGTCCTGCTCCGCCGGGCTCGAGCCGACCGGCTCGGCGCCGATGTCGCGCAGGCGCTTCGCGGTCTCCGGATGGTTCACGGCGGCCGCCGTTTCCCGCTGCAGCCGCTCGATCACCTCGCGCGGCGTCTTCGCCGGCGCGAACAGCCCGTTCCAGCCGTCGGCTTCGAGGTAGGCGAAGCCCAGCTCGCGCGTCGTCGGCAGGTCCGGCAGGTCGGCGATGCGCTTCGACGCGTTGGTGGCGAGCGCCTTGATCTTGCCGGCCCTGATATCCGCGAGCGAGGACGAGAGCTGGTCGCCGCCGACGTTGATGCGCCCGGCGATCAGCTCCTGCTTGAGCGGCGCCGCCCCCTTGTAGGGGATGTGCGTCATCTCGACGCCGGTGCGAATGCGCAGCGCCTCGCCGATGACGTGCATGAACGAGCCCGGGCCGGTGGAGCCGTAGGTGTATTTCAGGGTCTTGTCCTTGCTGAGCATCTCGACCAGCTGCTTCAGGTCATTCGCCGGCACGCTCGGATGCGCGGTGACGACCAGCGGCACGTAGACCGCGATCGAGACGCCGGCGAAGTCGCTGTCGATGTTGTAGGTCGCGCGGTTCGCGAACGCCGCCGCCACCGACGCCATCGGGAAGGTGACGTTGTGCATGAGGAGCGTGTAGCCGTCGGGCGCCGCCTTGGCGGTATTCGCCGCACCGATGGTGCCACCGGCGCCGCCCTGGTTCTCGATCAGCACCGGCTGCCCCATCGACTCCTGCATGCGCTGGCCGACCAGGCGCGCCACGATGTCGGTGGTGCCACCCGCGGGGAACGGCACGATGATGCGGATCGGCTTCGACGGGAACTGCTGCGCGGACGCCGCAGTTGCGAGCACGGCAAGTACGGCGGCCAGGAATGCCTTCATCGGGTCTCCGAGATGAGAAAAATGGGGTCTGTCCCCAATTAATTCGCCTTGATGTTGGCCTTCTTGATGAGATCGGCATTCTCCACCAGCTCTTTCTTGATCATCGCATCGAACTCGGCGATCGACATCGCCAGCGGCTCGGCGCCGAGCTTGCGGATCTGGGCGCTGATTTCCGGCGATTGCACGAGCGTGGTGATCTCCTTGTGCAGGCGCTCGACCAGCGGGCGCGGCGTCTTCGCCGAGACCAGCGCGCCGACCCAGAAGTTATAGGCCGAGTTCGGATAGCCCGCCTCCTCGGTGGTCGGCAGATCCTTCATGAGCGGAGTGCGCTGCAGCGCGCTCACGACGAGCGCATCGAGCTTGCCGGCGTCGCGCATCTTCTGCGCCTGGAACACGAGCGCGAAGTAGCAGTCGGCACGCCCCGAGATCACTTCGGTGAGCGCTTCCCCCGGTCCCTTCGTGTGCACGTTGAGGGCCTCGAAGCCGGCGGCGAAGCGAAACCGCTCGAAGGCCATGTGCGTCGAGCTGCCGGTACCGGCATCGGTGCACACGAGCTTGCCGGGCTCGGCCTTTGCCGCGGCGACGAAGTCCTTCACCGTCTTGTATCTGCCCGGCGGCGTGACCATCACCGTCGGGATCGTCGCCACCGTCGCGACTGCCTGCAGCTCCTTCGGGTTGAGCACATCCGGGCTGAGGAGCGTCGATACGGTAAAGGCCGAGGCGTACATCATGATGGTGTGGCCGTCGGGCTCCGCATCCGCGACGTACTTGGCGCCCACCAGGCCGCCAGCGCCGAGCCTATTCTCGACGATCACCGGATGGCCGAGCGTCTGCGTCATCTTCTCGGCGAGGATGCGCGCCATGGTGTCGGACGCGGCGCCCGGCGTCACGCCGGATATGAAGCGCACCGTCTTGGTCGGAAACTGCTGCGCATTCGCCGCGATGGAAATGGCGAGCGCCAGTGCTGCGGTTGCGAACCTCATGAGCATCCTCCTTATAGTTTTGGCAGCCCGAACTGCGCGGCGAGCCAGTCTGCCGTGCGGCTGCGGTAGCGATACGGACGGTTGTTGGCATTGTGCCCGCCGTCTTCGACGATCATCAGCTCGACCGGGCCCGCGACGCTGCGCGCGAGCTGCTCGGCATGCGTCGCCGGCACCAGGCGATCCTGCCTGCCGGTGACGACGAAGATCGGGCACCTGATCTGCGGCGCCGCCTCGACCATCGTCAGCGCCTTTGCCTTTTCCCGGGCTTCGTTTTCCGTGAGCGCATGGGAGCGGACGCGGAAGGTTTCGCGCGTCAGCTCCGGCAGCCCATCCCAGATCTTGTCCCATTCGAACGGCCCGGAGAGCGCGATGCAGGCGCGGATGCGCTTCTCGTAGGCGGCGGCACGCGGCGAGTAGTAGCCGCCGAGGCTCACGCCCCAGATGGCGATGCGCTTCGCATCGAGGTCGTTGCGCTCCTCGATCCAGTCGCACACCGCCTTTGCCGCGCGCTCGTAGTCGCCGCAGATCGGGATGTCGTACTCGGCCTCGCCCTGCCCCGGCCCGTCGATGGCGAGCGTGGCGATGCCGCGGGCGAGGAATGGCTCCTCGTACGCATGCAGTTCCTCTTTGGTCGAGTCGAGCCCCGGCGCCATGATCAGCACCGGTCCGGAACCGCGCAACACGCCGAAGATGGTCTTGCCTTCGAACGGAATCGCGACGCGCTTGCCCGGATACGGCTTGAGGAGCGCAACGCCGTCGCGGTAGCACTCGACCGCCTTCATGTGCGCCGCGCGCATCTGGTCCAGGTCCTGCACGAAGACGAACTTGGCGAAGTGGTAGTAGATGCCGGCGCGCACCAGATGCTCGCCCGCGGTGAGCTTGTGGCCTTCTTTCAGCTCGCCGCGGCCAAGGCTCTCGTGCACCGCCGCGCGCCGCGACCACGCCGCGCACCACTCCTCCCAGCGCTCGAGCGAGCCGGTGACGTCCTCGAAGTCGGCGAGCAGCACGCCGTTCGAGACGAAGCGCGGCGCCCAATGCGAGATCGCCGAGGTTACGCGTGCGTCTTTAGCCACCGGAAGAGCTCAATCGACTTTC
>DASWER010000029.1:0-3251 GCA_036394655.1 Burkholderiales bacterium | reverse complement strand
TGCTGCGCGCCGGGCTCGAGCAGCTGCAGTTGCCGCTGCGCTCGTTCGAGGTCGAGTTCGGCCCGAGCCAGTTCGAGTTCACGCTCGCGCCGCTCGCCGGCCTCGCCGCGGCCGATGCGATGGTGCTCCTGAGGAGCGCGGTGAAGCAGATCGCGCGGCGCCATGGCTATCACGCGACCTTCATGTGCCGGCCAAAGCTGCCCAACGTGATGTCGAGCGGCTGGCACCTGCACCAGTCGCTGGCGAAGGGTGGACGCAACGCCTTCGCCTCCGACAAGGAGGACCTCTCGGAGATCGGCAAGCACTATCTCGCCGGCCTGCTCGCCCACGCCAGCGGCGCGTGCGCCTTCAGCACGCCGACGATCAACGGCTACAAGCGCTACCGCCCGTACTCGCTCGCGCCCGACCGCATCGTCTGGGGCAAGGAGAATCGCGGTGCGCTGCTGCGCGTGATCGGCGGGCCGGGCAATCCCGCGACGCGCATCGAAAATCGCATCGGCGAGCCGGCGGCGAATCCCTATCTCTATTTCGCCTCGCAGATCTACTCCGGCCTCGACGGCATGGCGACACGCCCGGCGCTGCCCGCTTCAGCAGACACGCCGTACGAGGCAAAGGCGGCGCTGCTGCCGGGCACGCTCGGCGAGGCGCTCGAGGCGCTGCGCAAGGACAAGGCGCTGCGCGCGGGCATCGGCGAAACCTTCGTCGATTACTATTGCCGCATCAAGCAAGCCGAGCTCGCCCGCTTCAACCTCGAAGTGAGCGACTGGGAGCAGCGCGAGTACTTCGACCTGTTTTGAACATCGGTAAATAAGGAACGTCCATGGAAATGCGCAGCCTCGGCAAGAGCGGCATCAAGGTTTCGGCGATCGGCCTGGGCCTGATGTCGATGTCGGGCATCTACGGCAACGCCAACGACGAGGAGTCGGTCCGCGTCATCCATTACGCGCTGGACAAGGGCATCAATCTTCTCGACTCGGCCGACATGTACGGCTGGGGCCATAACGAGGAGCTGCTGGGCCGTGCCCTAAAGGGGAAAGGCGGCGGGCTACGCGACGGCGTGGTCGTCGCCACCAAGTTCGGGCAGACCAAGGCCGCCGACGGCAAACAGGGCGTCGACGGCACGCCCGCGTACGTGCTGCGCGCGTGCGAGGCGAGCCTCAAGCGCATCGGCATCGAGGTGATCGACCTCTACTACCAGCACCGGGTCGATCCGAACGTGCCGATCGAAGAGACCGTCGGCGCGATGAAGCGGCTGGTCGAAGCGGGCAAGGTGCGCGCGATCGGGCTTTCGGAGGCGAGCCCGGAGACCATCCGCCGCGCGAACAAGATCCATCCGATCGCCGCGGTGCAGAACGAGTATTCCCTGATGTACCGGCGAGAAGGGGAAGAAACGCTCGTCACGACGCGGGAGCTCGGCATCTCGTTCGTCGCCTATGCGCCGCTCGGGCGCAGCATGCTCACCGGCTCGGTCAAGGGCAAGGCCGACCTGCCCGACGGCGACCGGCGCCTCGCGCATCCGCGCTTCCAGGGCGAGAATCTCGAGCGCAACGTCAAGATCGTCAAGCGCCTCGAGGAGATCTCGGTGGAGAAGAAGTGCACGCCGGCGCAGCTGGTGCTCGCGTGGCTGCTCGCGCAGGGCAAGGACATCGTGCCGATCCCCGGCACCAAGCGTAAGCAGCGCGTCGACGAGAACCTGGACGCGCTCGAGCTCAGGCTCTCGGCGCAGGACATGAAGCGCATCTCGGAGATCGCCCCGGTCGGCGCCGGCGCCGGCACGCGCTACCCCGAGGACGCGATGAAGCGGGTCTACCTCTAAAGGGTGACCAGCTCCGCTGGGGCCCGGTGGCTGCTGCTCGCCACCCTGTGGTCGCTGCAGTACATCTTCATGCGCGTCTCGGTGCCGGTGTTCGGCACCGCCATGGTTGCGGAATCGCGCGCCTTCTTCGCCGCGGTGTTCCTCGTGCCGTGGGTGATCCTGGTGACGCGCGAGACGCTCGGCCTGCGCCTGCACTGGCGCGACCAGCTCGCCGTCACGCTGGTGAACAACGTGGCTCCTTTCGTCTGCTTCGCCTGGGCGGCGACCACGCTGCCGGCGAGCTACCTCGCGGTGATGAACGGCATGGTGCCGCTCTGGAGCGGCGTGATTGCAGCGCCGGTGCTGAAGGAGCCGCTCGGCGCGCGGCGCATCGCGGGCTTCGTCCTCGGCATCGCCGGAGTCGCGCTCATAGTGAATCTCGGCCCGGTCGAGCCGACCGTGCGCACACTCGCCGCAGCGCTTGCCGGCATGGCCGGCGCGGCGTTCTGGGGCTGGGCCGGCGTCGTCATCCGGCAGCGCACCGGCCGCGTGCCGCCGATCAGCCTCGCCGCCGGCTCGACCGTGTTCGCCGCGCTGATCCTTTCGCCGGCATGGCTCGAGGCGCCGCCGCTCGTGGCGTGGACGCCGCAGGCCACTGCCGCGATGGTCGCGCTCGGCGCGCTGTGCAGCGGGCTCGCCTATCTTCCGTTCTTCACGCTGGTGCGCGACATCGGCCCGACGCGCACGCTCTCGGTCGGGCTCGCGGTGCCGGCGCTCGGCATCTTCTGGGGCTGGCTGCTGCTCGGCGAAGCGGTGACGCTCACCATGCTCGCCGGCGCGGCGCTGGTGCTCGCCGCGCTAGCGCTGGTTATGAAGCACTGAGCGCCAGCGCTCAGCCGATGGAACACATTGTTGTAGGTGAGATGAATCGCGCTGTGCAGCGCGCGCAGCGCGACATAGGCCCAAGCGAGATACACCGCCCGCGCGTCGACCGTTGCCGTGACGTAGAACGCGAGGCAGACGATGTAGAACAACATCGGCAGCTCGAGCAGGTTCATCATGTTCCGGTTGGGCAGCGAGACATCGCCTGGCATATTGCTGGATTCGCCATATCGGAAATCCGCGGCCTTCACCCGCCCGCGCGCTGCTGCCCTGAAGCGCGCGGCGGGGATAAGGAGCAGCACCAGGAACGTCAGCGCGGCGAGCGCGACGACCGGGTAGAGGATTTCGTTCACTCGGTCGCCTTGATGCCGAGCTGCTTGATGACGCCGGCCCAGCGTGGCATCTCGCGCTCGATCGCGCTCGCGAACTCCGCCGGCGTGCCGGGGATGACGTCGAGGCCGAGGTCGTTCAGCTTCTTGCGCACCTCGGGCTGCGCCAGGATCTTCACCGTCTCGCGGTTCAACCGCTCGATGATCGCCGGCGGCGTGCCCGCCGGCGCCATCAGGCCGAACCA